>CAIXUF010000692.1 GCA_903922535.1 Candidatus Hydrogenedentota bacterium | reverse complement strand
TAGAAGCCAAAAAGACACAAAGAAAGATCTGCCGACGCATGGTTGACTCCTTTATATTATATGCATGTCACTGGGAACATTCAGCCAAACACGGGACTCCCTGTATCCGTTCACATGGCCCTGCGCGGCGGGAATATGGCGTCCGCGGATGACGGTTATGCAGGGGCCACTCCGAAAAGGAACGCTCCAGCCACCGTTCACGGCGACGCGCTGGAGCGTGATGCCTGCGATCCCACCGCCGGAAGTGTCGGCCTGTCTTCTCCCTGCCGACAAGGCCGACAGGTGCCCGACCGTAGGGTGCCCACAGCGCAGCGGAGCGCCCATCCCATCTGTGTCGAACCACGGGGCGGTGCGTTTTATTTCGCTCTGCAAAACTCCACAGCACCCCTTAAGACGGTCATGGGGCCACGATCTTGATGTAGTCGTTGTACACCAGCGAGTAGTTGTTTGCGCCGTCGAGGTACTGCACGCGCACGGTGTGGTTGCCCAGGCCCGCCGGCAGGGTGTAGGCGCGTGTGGCCGTGGGCGGCGTCCAAGCGGTCCAATGCGCGCCGTCATCGCTGAAGCGCATGCGCGACACCAGAGCGCCGCTGTCCGCCCAGGTCAGCCCCAGCGTGACCGACTGGGTGGTCGTGGTCGCCGCGCCGTTGTTGATAATGATGCTGCCCGTGGGAAGCGTTGTATCCAGCAGGATGTAATCGCTGAAGACGGCCGACTTGTTGTTCATCTTGTCAATGTATTGGACGCGCACCGTCTTGTGGCCGTCACCGGAGGGAAGCGTGTAGGAAGGCGCCGCCTGGAGGGACTGCCAGGCGGTCCAGGTGGACCCGTCATTGCTGAACCGCATCCGGACCACGCCGGTCCCGTCCCCGCCGGCCCAGGTCAGGGTGAGCGTCACCACCGGGTTGTTCGTTGCCGAGCGGTTGCCGTTGATGACAATGCTGCCCGTCATGGGCGGGGGCGGACCCTGGGACACGATGAGCGCCACGGCGCCGCCATAGGGGGTCTGTTCGCCCGCCGAAGGCGTCTGGCTGATGACCAGTCCGGACGCGACCGTGCTGCTGTGCTGCTGTGTCACGGTGCCCACGATCAAATTGGCCCCGATGAGCGCCGTGCCCGCAGCCGTCTGCGTCAGGCCCACCACGTTGGGAACGGTCACATTGCACGGCCCCGTGGAAATCACCAACGCCACGGCGCTGCCATACGCCGCCGATTGTCCCGATGCCGGCGTCTGGCTGATGACCAGGCCCGACGCAACGGTATTGCTGCACTGCTGCGTCACCGTGCCGGTGGTCAGATTTGCGCCGGTCAGCGCCGTGCCCGCCGCCGCCTGCGTCTGGCCCACCACATTGGGCACGGTCACAGGGCACCCGCCCGTCGAAACCACCAGCGTCACGGGGTTGCCATACGGTATCGATTGCCCCGACGGCGGATCCTGGCTGATGACCAGTCCTGCCGCGACCGTGTTGCTGCACCGCTGTACCGACATGCCACCGGGCGTAAGATGCGCCCCGAAGAGCGCCGTGGTCGCCGCCGCCTCCGTCAGGCCCACCACGTTTGGAACGGTCACAGGGCACATGCCCGTCGAAACCACCAGTGCCACAGCGCTGCCATAGGGCGCCGTCCCACCGGATGCCGGCGTCTGGCTGATGACCAGGCCGGACGCAATGGTGTTGCTGCACTGTTGCGTCACCGTGCCGGTGGTCAGATACGCGCCGGTGAGCGCCGTGCCCGCCGCCGCCTGGGTCTGGCCCACCACGTTGGGCACGGTCACAGGGCACGGACCGGTGGAGACCACCAGCGCCACGGCGCTGCCATAGGGTGCCGTCCCGCCCGATGCCGGCGTCTGGCTGATGACCAGGCCCAAGGCAACGGTGTTGCTGCACTGCTGCGTCACCGCGCCCTTGGCAAGGTGCGCACTGGCGAGCGCGGCACCGGCGGCCGACTCGGTCATGCCGGCCACATTGGGAACCGTCACGGGCGCCGGGCCGAGGCTAACGGTAATGTTCACTGCCGTGCCCACCGGTTCGGCGGTGCCCGCGTCGGGGCTTTGGAGCAGCACCATGCCTGCGGGAACCGAACTGCTGTACACCTCCATGACCAAACCCACGGTCAGATCGGCGTCGGTAATGGCCGATTCCGCGTTCGCCTCGACCATACCCGCCACATTGGGGATCACCGTTAGCGTGAAAGCTGCAGCGGCGGGCCCCTCGGCAGTGGATGTGGCTGCCCCGTTTCGCGCCGTCACCGCAAAGGCGTAGGAGGTGTCTGCAGCAAGGCCGCTGACAGCGATGCTTCCCCATGCGGAAACCGTCTGGTACACCGCCGACGCTCCCAGCGCGCCGTTTGCCTGCACCCACGTGTTTGTGGTCGTGCAACGGACGGCGTACTCCGTGGTGGAGGGATTGTCGTCACCGGAACCAATGGCGACATTGAGGGTTGTCGTGGTGGGAGTGCCCACTGTCGGAACCGTGGGAGTGTTCGCCAGAGTCCACGCCGAATAGAGGACTGTCTTGGCGCTGTCCCCCCCGGTGCCGGTGGCCGCCACCTGGAAGCAGTACTGCCTGTTGATGGATGGAGATGCCGCGCCCATGGTGACGGAGGTCACTCCTGCGGCGGTTGTTTTGAACAGCAATGTCGGAGTCTCGGTGCCCGAGCCCACCCATACCTTGAATCCAGTTTCGTTGTCCGAGTTGTCTGTCCAGGTCCAGGTAATGGAACTGGTGGTGAAACCTTTCGCCCCCGGGTTGGACGGCGGCGTGGGCGGCTGATAGATCAGCCGGAAATCCTCCTGCTGCCAGCCGTCCCAGGGCATGGCAAACCAGCGGCTGTGCTGCTGGAACGGGGTGATGGCGGGACTGTACAGCAGCCGCATACGCCAATGATAGCCGCCGTTCGAGAGTCCCGTAATCGCCTGATTAAACGAGGCGCCGCCGACCCCGGTATTGGTCCACGAGGTGGTCTTCACCGTGCCCGTTCCGTCAAAGGCCGTGCGAAAGGCCTTCAGCTCGCATTCGAGCTTTGCCTTGCTGCGGCCGAAGGGCGTGCGGCCTTTCGCCGCCAGATGGGCGCTGTCCCTCGGCATCAGGCCCAGCGGGGCAACCGCAACCGTGTCGTCGCCCCGCCGCTGGCGCGGATTCAGGCTCATGCCCCGGCCCGCCTCGTCGTTTCCGTAATAGACGCCGGCCCACCCTTCATCCGTTTCTCCGTTGTCATAAAGCGGCGCGCCCACAATGACATCGGCGTACCCGTCCCCGTTCACGTCGCCCGCCGTGGCCACGGTCCAGCCGAAAGAGGCACTGGCCTGGTTGCTTTCCGCCGTCCAGTTTGCCGTTGCGGACGGGCCCGAGGCCGACCCAAAATAGACAAACACCCGGCCCTCGTCCGTCTGCCCGTTGTCGTAGCCGGGCGCACCGACGATAATGTCGCTGTACCCGTCCCCGTTCACGTCGCCTGCCGTGGCTACGGCCACGCCAAACCGGGACCCTGCCTGGTCACTCCTCACACTCCATGGGGTGGCCTGCATCCCGCTTGCGGAACCGTACCAGACATTCACCAAACCCATCTCAGAGCCGGACACCTTGCTGTGGGACGCCCCGACGATGACGTCGGCAAAGCCGTCTCCGTTCACGTCCCCCGCCGCAGACACGTATTCGCCATATATGGTGTTCGCCACCCCGCCATAGGCCGACCAACTGGGGGAGGCGGACAGACCCGATGCGGAACCGTAGTAGATGAAGACCGCGCCTTCATCTGTCAGTGTGTTGTCATAGCCGGTTACTCCGACGATGACGTCGGCATAGCCGTCCCCGTTCACGTCCCCCGCGGTGGACACCGACCAGCCCAACTTGGCAATGGCCTGATTGCCTTCCACGCGCCAGCCATATGAACTGGAAAGACCCGACGCGGATCCGTAAAACACAAAGGCCGCACCTTCCTGGCTCTGGCCGTCCGTGTACAAATAATCTCCTATTATCACGTCGGCGTAGCCGTCCCCGTTCACATCCCCGGCGCCGGACACGGAATAGCCAAAAGCGGAACCGAGTCCGTCGGAGTCTTTCGTCCAGTCGGCAGTCGATGAAAGCCCCGAAGCCGATCCGTAAAACACGAAAGCCTCGCCCCTGGATTTGCGGCCCCCTATGATTACGTCGGAATAACCGTCCCCGTTCACGTCCCCCGCCGTCGCCACGGACCAGCCAAAATTAGTGCCGACTGTCGCCTGCCAGTTGGCTGTGGTGGACAGCCCGGATGCGGACCCATGGTATACAAACGCAATCCCCGAGTCCGTCTGGCCGTTGTCGAAATGGGGCGCTCCCACAATCACATCGGCATAGCCATCCCCATTCACATCCCCCGCGGTGGACACGGACCAGCCGAACCAGGCGTCGACCTGGTTGCTTTCCGCCGTCCATGCGGCTGTGGCGGAAAGCGTGGACGCTGACCCGTAGTACACGAAGGCCCGGCCCTCGTCCGTCTGGCCGTTGTCATAGAAGGGCGCGCCCACAATCACGTCGGCGTAGCCGTCCCCGTTAACGTCCCCCGCGGTAAAGACGGCATAGCCAAACTTTGCGCCGATCTGATTGCTTTCCGCCGTCCATCCGGCCGTGGTGGACATGCCCGAGGAGGAGCCGTAGTACACCAGAACCCGGCCCTCATCCGTTTCTCCGTTGTCATAGGCGGGTGCGCTCACAATCACGTCGGCGTAGCCGTCGCCGTTCACATCGCCCGCAGTGGCCACGGACCAGCCGAGGTTTGCCCCGGCCTGGTTGCCTTCCACCGTCCACACGGGTTTGACGGAAAGCCCGCTCGACGAACCGCCATACACATAGGCCCGGCCTTCGTCCGTCTCACCGTTATCATAGCCATACGCGCCGATGATGACGTCGCTGTACCCGTCCCCGTTCAGGTCCCCCGCCGTGGACACGGAACAGCCCAGGTAGGCGCCGGCCTGTCCGCCATAAATTGTCCGCAACGGCGTGCCGCTCAAGCCGGTGGCGGAACCCGGATACACCGTTACCCGGCCCTCGTCGGCCAGGGTGTTGTCATAAAGAGGCGCGCCAATGATCACGTCGGCATAGCCGTCGCCGTTCACATCGCCCGCCGTGGCCACGGAAGCGCCAAAACTGGCGTCAGCCTGGTCAGACTCGGCCGTCCAGTTTTCCGCCTTGGGAAGTCCCGAAGCCGAACCGTGATAGCAATACACGCGGCCCTCATTGGTCTGGCCGTTGTCATAGGTGTCCGCGCCGACAAGAATGTCGCTGTACCCGTCGCCATTCACATCGCCCGCGGTTGAAATCGAGACGCCGAAATCGGAATTGGCCTGGTTGCTCTCGGCCGTCCAGCTTGCGGTGGAGGGAAGGCCCGATGCGGACCCATAATATGCATACACCCGGCCCTCATTGGTCTGGCCGTTGTCATAATAAAGTGCGCTGACGATAACGTCACTGTACCCGTCGCCGTTCACGTCCCCCGCCGTCGCCGCCGCCCAGCCAAAATAGGCCGTGGCCTGGTCGCTTTCGGCCGTCCAGTTCGCCGTGGCGGACAAACCCGCCGCCGAGCCGTAATAGACGAACGCGCGGCCTTCATCCGTCTGGCCGTTGTCGTAACCCGGCGCGCCGACAATCACGTCGCTGTACCCGTCTCCGTTCACATCGCCTGCCGTGGCCACGGACCAGCCGAACCAGGCGTCGATCTGGTTGCTTTCCGCCGTCCATGCGGCGGCGCTCGCAAGGGGGTCTATTGTGACGGGAAAGACGGCATCCTTCGCGTCCACGCGCAGTTCTATGGTTTCTCCGTCAAGGGAGATGGTGGTCGGCAGCACCCTGCCCTGCGCGTCCGCGGCATGGAGTTTGCCGTAGTGCATCACGGCGACGCCACCCGCTGTCAGGAACTCCACCGTTTGTCCGTCGGGCATCATATCGGCCGATAGATCACCACGCACGGCCATTCGCACCGTGATCGCGCCGCCCAAAGCGGGTGCCTGATACACCGTGAAGCCCTGCTCCAGCCCGGCCTCCGTGTTCACATACCATTCGTCCAACCCCTCGCGCTCAAAAACGATCCGATTGCCCTCGGCGCACACATCCCGCGCGCCTGACAGGGCGGCACACTCCTCCGCGCTGCCGCATCCGGCAATTTCAAGCCCCCAAGTCCAACTGCCTGCCCCCGCCGTGCGTCGGATCACCCTGGGTCCCCCAGTAGTGAAGTAGGTTCGCAGGTCCTGCGCCCGGTTCGGCGCCTGCCATGCCGCGCCCAGTTCCGGTATGGAGGAATGATCCTGCCAGGTGACGTTGTATTCCGATTGGGCAATTTCCTTTTGAACCGTGGCCCACCAATCCCTGGGAACATCCGCGCCTGGAGTGGATGGGGCGGCTGGCACGGCTTTTGCACGTGTCGTCGGCTGCCCCATTGCCGCGCAGGCAATCAGAAGCAAGCCTGCGGCAAACACACGGATCCACACACTGACAGTTGAACCGTTGGTCATGGCGCGCACCTCTCATTTGCGTATGCGGCACCGACAGAACCCGCCTGCCCCTGCCGCGATCTTGATATGCCAATTCCGACAAGACACCTACTCTGTTTGGCAATTTTATCAGACCGCAGCCGTTTTGTAAATAGCCCCCGTGATGGCACGCCTCGCTAAATCCGCGTTGAAAAAGCACTTATACCGAAACGGTTTTGGAACCGGCAAACAGGCTTGTCCGGCGCTTCAGGGGGAATATGAATGGCAAATCGGCCGCACGGGGAGCAGCGATGTCCCTCTGCAACAGCACACGGCTTTTGCGCTATCCGCTTAGAGGGTATGAACGCTCCTGCGGCCCACGACACCCGTCCGCGCCGTCCAAAACGGCGCGTTCTCCCATGCAGGTCAAGCCTCTTCGCAACCGGTCAGTGGCAGGCGATGCACTTTATGCTGGTGTTCATGATGTGCGGGGCGCGGTAGGGAACCCCGCCCGGATGGCAGAGCCCGCAGTTGCCGTAGAGGCCGATGGTGTGCGGCGAGGCCAGCGCCTTCGGGTGCTCGATGTCCTCATGGCACGCGGTGCAGCCGGTGTGGGACGGCGGATAGTGGCAGTTGATGCAGTGCCGGTTGAGCGGTTCGCCCCAGCCGCCGCGGTGGCTGGCTGGTTGGGAGTGCTTGTGGCACCGGATGCATGCATCCTCTTCGTGACAAGCGGCGCACTTCTGGCGGTCCCACCCGGCGCGCAGCCCGTGCTCGCGGCCGCGCCAGGCCGCCGTGTGGCTGCTGGGCGGATTCTTGCGATGACAGTCGTCGCAGAAGGTCTGCTGGTCGTGGCATATCGCGCAGAACTTGGGATCGCGCTGGGACTGGCGTCCGTGAAGCGTCTCCCACATCTGCGGGTTGTCGTGGGGCAGGCGCATCCCGTGATAGGTCTTCGGCTTCACGTTCTTGTTCAGTTCGGAATGGCACACGGAGCAGTCTGTCTTTCCGGGGGCGTTCTTCTCGTGGCAGTCCATGCACCATTTCATTCCGTAGCCGGCCGGGAGGACGCCCTTGTCGGGGTCGCTGTGGCAGGTGGCGCATTCGACATTCTTGTCCGCATGCGCCTTGTGGTTGAACTTGGTGTCGCCGCCAAACACTTTCGCCAGGGAGTCGACTTTCTGGTCGGGGCGGGTGTGGCAGAAGTTGCACTTGTCGTCGGGCTTGTCCGTGTCGAAGTCGTGGCAGGCATTGCACAATTCATGGTTGGGCATGCCCGGCTCGCCCTGGTCATTGGCGGCGTGGCAGTCGGCGCAGGCCATGCTTTCCTTGGCGTGCGCCTTGTGCGGCGCTTTCATGCCCCGGTCCTGGCGGGTGCCGTGCATGGACGTGAAGGTGGCGCAGGCCCCCAACAGCACGGCCATCAGGATGGCCGCCAACCAGCGTTTTCCAGCTTGGTGAAACATTTTCTCCGGTTCTCCCATTCGGCGCTCAGAAACGGACGGTGTAATCGGCCTGCACGCGCCAGACCGGCGAAGAGGGTCCGTCATATTCCTCATACATAACCCTGCCCTGCAAATCCTGGTCAGGCGTGACGGCCCACTTGGCCTTGAGATAAATGCTGTAGATGTTTTGGTGCGTCTGCACCTCGTATTTCCCGTAGAAATACGTGAGCGGATTGTAGCCCTGCAGGATGCCCGGCGCGAACCACACCCGCGCCATGTCCAGCAGCGCCAGCGGTTGGTTGTACGTCGTCAGGTAGTCCTGATAGCGCTGGTAGTCTGTGCCCAGTGTGACTTTGACCTTGTCAAACTGGCGGCCAATCTCGCCCACCAGCGCCCAGGTGCCCTCGCCGCCGCTCACGTTCCAGCGCTCGACGCCAATTTTGCCGTCCAGCGCCGCCGGACCAAAGAGCTTGTCGCCGGACAAGAGCAGCGCATAGCGCTGGAAGTCGCGGTTGGTCTCGTTGTTGTGGTCGGCGCTGCGGAACTGGGTCTCCACCGAAACCATGGTGTTCTTGGTGATCGGCCGGTGCAGCGCGAACAGGACGTCGTTGTAGACCTCGGACCTGTCCAGGATCTGATAGAACGATGTGAGGTCGTTCACGCGGTCCTGAATCTGGTTGAACTGGCGGCGGTAGGTCAGCTCGTAGGTGAGGTCCACGGGTTCGGCGAAGTAGCCGGTGGCGCTGAGCGTGAACTCGTTGCTGCCCCGGTCATAGAAGTTGAAGCGGCCGAACAGGGAAAGGTACTCGTTCACGGTCTGCCAGACGCTGAGCGCCACGGAAAGGTCGTCCACCTGATTCTTGATGCCGCGCTCGTCCAAACCGTAAAGCAGCGCCGCAACGGGCCCGTGCAGGGTGCGATCACGGCTCATTTCCCGGCTGTCCCGCCCGGCATAGGCGTCCACGGCAATCTTGGTCGTGTCCGTCGGGCTGAAGGACGCGCCGCCGCCCCCGACCGGGTCGTGGAAATTGTCCTCGTAGAAGGTGGCACGGGTGCCGCCAAAGACATACCAGTCCCACAGGTTGAGGCGCTGCTTGAAGTAAACGCCGTCAATCCGGTTGTAGGCGGCCCCTTCCTGAATGCGCTGGCGGCCAAGACGCAGGGTCGAATCGCCCCACAGGTCGTCCACATCCAGGTAGAGATAGGACGGGCGCACCACAATGGCGGCGCCATAGGAGTTGTTGATGTCCCGCAGGCCGCTGTTCTCCGAAGGTGCCGGACCGAGGGGTTCAATGGTCCAAACCGACCCGCGCAGGTGCAGCCGGTCGCACTGGGGCGGATCCACCTGGAACTGAAGCGACTGCTCCAGTTCAATGTCCTGCTGGCTGTTGTGCCCCCAAAGCCCGTTAAAGCCGGCCGTCACGCTGCCGCGATACCATTTCTTCTCCGCCTGCCCGTCTTTACCCACTTCTGCCGGCGCAGCCTTTTCCGGACTGTCGGCGGCCGCAACCGGCGGCGCTGCGGCAGCGGCGGCGGCCGGGGCGGCGTCGGCCGGTGCCGGTGTGTCCGCGGCCCTGGCCTGGGACGGACACAGCCAAAGCAAGGCCGCACACAGCACAATGGCGGCGATGGACAGGCGCCAATGCATTGGTTTCACGCTCGTTCCTCCATCCTGTCCTAGACGGTCATTCATGCCCGTTATTTGCCGTAGCGGGCGTCGAAAATGATTTGCAGTTGGTTGTTGTCAGCGGGATTGTCCACGTTGTAGACCGGCGCGGTGATCACCGTCCCGTCATGGCAGCCCGTGATGCCGGCACAGGAGTTCGGCGGCGCAGGCGTGGTTCCCGCCAGATTGGACTCGATCGGCTGAACCGGCGTCATGGAATGGAAGTGCGGGCCCGCATCCTGGTCCGCGCGCTGACCGGGCGCCATGTGACACAGCACACACCGGCTTGCCCCTGTTCCCGTGGGATCATAGGAATGGAACGTGTGCGCCTCAATGTCCGCTTCGGTTCCAAAGCCCTGATACGCATGGCACTGCAGGCAAAGCTCATTGTCCGTGAAGGGACGCACCGTTTCCTGCCTGGAATGCGGGTCGTGGCAGTCGAAGCAGCCGAGAACGTCCTGCTGGGCGTGAACGCTGTCCTTGAACCCGCTGACCTCGCCCGCGTGGCACCGGGCGCACACCGCCGCATCCGACACGTTTATAAATAGACCATACCGCCCCCCGTTGGCAACATGAAGCGAACCGGGACCGTGGCACTCCTCACAGCCCTTTTCAAAAAAGGAATGATGGCTTTCCAGGTATTCCCGTTTGTCCGCCGCCAGCTTGCCATTATGGCAAGTCAGGCAGGTGTCTGTGCCAACGTAACCCGGTCCCTGGCAACCCAGCACCGCCACGGCAACGACTGCGGCAAGGCAGCACAGAACCGAAAACGGGGCTGTACACCCTTTTTTCATGCATATCCGGACAGGATGCGTCACAGGTTCTACCCTCCCTGCGGTCAAATTCCAAGACGCAGGACTTCAGTTTACTACGGAACCTCGCAGTGACAGAAGAAATTCCCAAACACGCGAATAATACGATACAGAAGTTTGTTTACAGAAACAATCCGGGGAAAACCCTGATGGTCAAGCTTACGTATGCTGTTATAATTTCGACAACGGAATAGAAACCAGTAACTTATGCGACTTTGGGAAACAAGCAAATCGCGACGACGCAGACAAGGCACTATAGCCTATAAGGCGATGGTGTGGGTAGTCTGCGGCTATACGGTTATTGCGGCGCTGCACGGGGTGGCTCCCCAGATGTGGCGGCACCACCTTTCCGAGAAGGACGACAGCGGTCCGTTTCGCGTCCTGTTATTCACACTATTCACCGCTTTCGCCATGGCGATCTGCGCCCTGGCGCTGACGACCGTCCGAGGGATGGTCCTACTTCCCCCCCAGCCCCCCCTCACCGATTTCTTCAGGTCGCCGTGTCTCCTGCGCGGCCCGCCCCTGTCCTAGAGAACCGTTTCCGGGCACCTCTTCCGGGAATTGGGCAGGCTCACAGGTCCTTCAGGCGGTTTTGGCCGTTTTGTCCGGCCAAAGAGCAAGGTTAGGACCGCCTGTCCTCCCCAGATGACCTCGAAGGCACCCAAGAACGGTTCAGACCCACGCGCCAAGGGAGTTGTCGCCCCGGACAACCGCATGAGGCGCATCGTGGGTCCGTCCTTCAACGCGGCATGCAAACGCAGTTCTGCCGCACAATGTTGTGGGAAATGGATAAGGACAGGTCCCGTAAACACGGGCAAAAGTCGACCTGAAAGGACTGGTTTAATGACTGAACATGAACAGGCTGGACGCGGCAACATCGCAGAATGCATGTCGTCCAAGAGCGGTCTGGATGAACTGATAATACTCGGCGTGACCCACAAATCCGCCGATTCGATGGATCAACTCTCAAGTCTGGTGATCCCGGAGTCCCTGCAGCAGGAACGGCTGAGTGAACTGCGGGACGTGCTTGACGCGGAAGAACTTGTGTACATTTCCACCTGCAACCGCGCAAGTTTTATCATCATTTCCCGCCGGGGACCGGCAGTGCTGCTGAAAGTGCTGCGCGCATGGTTCATCGCCGGCGATCCGCGCCAGGACGTCCCGCCGGAGGAGCAATGGATACAGTTGCAGGGCAGGCATGCCCTGGATCACCTGCTTCTGGTGGCGAGTTCGCTCGATTCCATGGTGGTCGGCGAGCGCCAGATTCTGGGCCAATTCAAGCAGTCGTTCATCCGGGCCAAGTCCCTGGGGCTCTCGGGACCAAAGATCCATTTCCTGTACGAGCAGATACTGACCGTCGTCAAGCGGGTGTACACGAACACCTCCCTGAGCGAAGGCAAGCTGTCCGTCGCATCATTGGCCGAAAGTCGGACGGCGGAATTCTGCCAAAAGCACAAGCATGTGACCGCCGTAATGGTGGGCGCGGGCAAAATGATCGAGCAGGTGGGCACTTTCCTGGCCGAAACGCCCAACGTCAAACTGGTTTTTGTAAACCGGACCAAGGAGCGCAGCGACGAGCTCGTGGAACGCTTTGGCGGAAGCTCCATGTCGCTGGAGGCGTTTTTCGCCGACCGCCCCCACTTCGATGTGCTTGCCACGGCCACTTCGGCGCCCCATTACCTCTTCGGCACGTCGTTCTTCACAGACCACGGGCACCACGACAAGCTGGTGATTGATCTCGCCATCCCACCCGATGTGGATCCCGCCGCGGGCCAGTTGGAGGGCATCACGCTGATCAACATGGATTCGCTGCAAAAGCAGGCGCGCAAGCACCAGAACAACCGCAGCCAGTCCGTCAGCGAGGCCCAGGCCATCCTTGCCGCCGGGGCGCAGACCATCATCGACCGGTGGAAGGTGAGGGGCATCAACCCGGCCATCGGCGCGATACGGGAACGCTATGAGCGCGAGGGGCTGGAAATGCTGCACAAGCTGCTCGAAAAGGAGCTGCCCCATCTGGATTACGGCGAGAAAGAGGTGCTGAACGCATGGGTGCGTGTCCTGGCCAAACGCTGGGCGGTCGTGCATGCGGACGGCATCAAGCAGGTTGCCCGCAAGTGCTGCATGAAAGCGGTCAGTTCCTACCTGGACGGGGTGGGCGTGGAACGGGCCCGCCAATGAAAAAAGAGAAGATTATTATTGGAACCCGGGGCAGCGAACTGGCCCGGACCCAGACCGGCATGATTGCCGACATGGTGGCCCGCATCGCGGGCGTGCCGGTCGAGACCGTCATCATCAAGACCGAAGGCGACCGCATCCAGGATGTGCCGCTGCACATGGTGGAGGGCAAGGGCTTCTTCACCAAGGAACTCGAAGAGGCCCTGCTGGAGGGACGCATCGACTTGGCCGTGCACAGCCTGAAGGATCTCCCCACGGAGAGCCCCAAGGGGCTGACCATCGCGGCCATCCCGCCGCGCGAGAAGGCCAACGACCTGCTGCTCGTCCGGGACGGGGTGGTAAACGAGGCCGATCCCCGGCTACTGCCGCCAAACCCAGCCATCGGAACAAGCTCCAAACGGCGGGCACTTCAGATAAAAGCCATGCAGCCCGACGCCACCATCAAAGAACTCCGCGGAAATGTGCCCACCCGCATCGCCAAGCTGGTCGCGGGACAGTATGACGCCATTCTTATCGCGGCGGCGGGATACCGGCGGCTGAGCATCGAAGCGGCGGGATACCGGGCCCTGGTGCTGGACTTTGACGACATGCTCCCGGCACCGGGCCAGGGCGCGCTGGCTTTGCAGACCCGCGAAGACGACCAAGAACTGGTGGAACTTCTGGGAGCACTGCACGACAGGGGCACAGAAGCCGAAGTGGATACCGAGCGCAGGGCGCTGGAACTGCTGGGCGGCGGCTGCGGCATGCCCCTTGGCATCCGCGCGCAACACCGGGACGGCGCGCTGCACGTCCGGGCGATTCTGGGACCGGATGCGTGGCAACTTCATGACACACCGGTCTATGTGCGCGCCGAAGCGACGGGGGACACCCCGGCGGAAGCCGCAGAGCGGGTCATCAATGCCCTGACGGCAGCCCAAAAAGACTGAGCCCGAACAGCCATGCAACGAAGGCTCTTCACTGCCACCATCGCAAATGGCGCCGCGGAAACGGAGTCGGCTTTGGCCGAACTGCCGGTGGAGTTCCATGCGGTGCCGGTCAGCACAATCCTCCAAGTCTGTCCTTCCGAAGTGCTTGACGGCATCTTCGCGCGACTGCACGAATTCGACTGGGTTGTCTTCACGAGCGCGAACGCCGCCTCAATCTTTTTGGGACATCTGACGCCGTCCCCCAGTACTTTTGTGCCCCGCATCGCCTGCGTCGGACCGAACACGGCCGAATTTGTGGAACGGATGGGTTATGCGGTGAGCCTCGTGTCGGAGGAGCACACGGGGGCGGCGCTGGCGGAGGAGTTCATTGCCCGCCATGGGCGGGAACACCCGTCCGTACTGCTGCCGCGTCCCGAAAAGATGGGCAGCGACCTTGCGGAGCGCCTGATTGCCGCAGGCATTCCCGTCACGCAATTGGTGCTCTATCGGACGGATCCGCTTGACGCGGACACCGCGCAGACACTAACCTTCTGCGATTCCGACCTGTTTGTCTTCATGAGCCCGTCCGGCGTGAAACATTTTGTGCGGCTTCATGCCCTGCCCGAAAAGGCCACGGCCATTGTCATCGGCCCGACCACGGCGGCGGCGCTAAGGACGGCGGGACACATGAACGTGGTGGTCGCCCAGAAGGCCTGCCGGGAAGGTTTGCTGGACTCGGTACGTTCTATTCTGAATAATTCATCCAAACCGGAGGGATGCTGACATGCAAGAGTTTCCGACGATTCGCCCACGACGCCTGCGGATGACCCCCATTCTGCGCGATCTGGTGGCCGAAACCGCCATCAAGAAGCAGAAGCTCATCCAGCCGCATTTTGTCGTGGAGGGCACGGGACAGGTCCAGGAGATTACGACCCTGCCCGGCATCCGCCGCAATTCTGTGGATGAGCTGGTGAAGCAGGTCGGTTCGGACTTGGAACTGGGCATCCGCAACCACATTCTGTTCGGCCTTCCGGAAGCAAAGGATGAACACGCTTCCGGTGTCAGCGGGGATGGCTCGCTTGTTTGCCGCGCCCTGCGTGAACTCAAGAAAGCCTTTGGTAAAGATATCAACGTCGTTCCCGACCTGTGCCTGTGCGCCTACACAACCAGCGGCCATTGCGGCCTGGTGTCGCCCGACGGCGAAATCCTGAACGATGAGACCAACGCAATCCTCGCGCAGGCGGCCGTGGACTACGCCCAGGCCGGCGCCGACATGATCGCGCCCTCGGACAGGATGGACGGCCGTGTGCGGGCGATCCGTCAGGCACTGGACACGGCGGGCCTGCAGAACACGCCCATCATGAGCTATGCGGTGAAATACGCCTCGGCCTTCTACGGCCCCTTCCGCGAGGCCGCGCATTCGGCCCCGTCCTCGGGCGACCGCAAAAGCCACCAGATGGACATGCGCAACGCCAGAGAGGCCCTTTTGGAGGCATTGCAGGACGCGGCCGAAGGCGCGGACATCATCATGGTCAAGCCCGCGCTGCCCTACCTCGACATTATCGCCGAACTCAAACACCGGGTCACCCAGCCGCTGGCCGCCTACCAGGTCAGCGGCGAGTATGCCTGCATCGCCTTTGCGGCCAAAGCCGGGGCCGGGGATTTGCAGGCGCTGGCGCTCGAATCGCTGACCGCCATCACGCGGGCCGGCGCCGAGATCATCCTGAGTTACTTTACCCGCCAACTGCATGCAGAAAACTGGATATAGACGGGAGCGGACATGGAGACGAGACAGTCGGAGCAGCTTTTCAAGGAAGCGCTGGAGGTCATGCCCGGCGGCGTGAGTTCGCCGGTGCGCGCGTTCAAGTCGGTCGGCGGCACGCCGATCACCTTCCGGCGTGGCGAGGGTGCCTATCTGGAGGACTGGGATGGCAACCGTTTCCTCGATTTTTGCTGTTCCTGGGGACC
Source organism: Candidatus Hydrogenedentota bacterium (assembly GCA_903922535.1). The sequence goes on along the minus strand of CAIXUF010000692.1, from coordinate 9,614 downwards.
GCTGGTGCTGGGCCATGCCCATCCTTATGTCCGGCAGAGCATCGAGAAGGTGCTGGCGGACGGCTGGACCTTCGGCGCTCCGCATCGCTCCGAAACGCTGCTGGCCCGAAAGGTGCTGGAGCGGGTAGGCTTCGCCGAAAAGGTCCGTTTCGTGAATTCGGGCACCGAGGCCGTCATGACGGCGGTCCGGCTGGCCCGCGGTGTGACGAAACGGCCCTACATCCTCAAGTTTGACGGCTGCTATCACGGCCATCTTGATTCGATGCTGGTCAATGCGGGCAGCGGACTCGTCACATTCGGCAGGTCCAGTTCGGCCGGGGTTCCCAAGGAAATCGCGGCCACCACGCTGGTTGCGCCGCTCGACGATGAAGCCGCCGTCGAGGCGGTATTTGAAACGCACGGCGACAAGATCGCCGCCGTGGCGATGGAAACCATACCGGCCAACAACGGCCTGCTGTACCAGAGGCCCGAGTTCGTGGCGTTCCTGCGCGAGATTACCCGAGAGCACGGCGCGCTGCTGCTGCTCGACGAGGTGCTAGTCGGGCTGCGCGTGCAGCCCGCGTTTGCCTTCCAGCATTACGGCGTGGAGCCAGACATCGTCACGCTGGGCAAGGTCATCGGCGGCGGGTTCCCGGCGGCGGCCCTGGCCGCGCGGGCCGAAATCATGGACCAGCTTGCGCCCGACGGCCCGGTGTATCAGGCGGGCACGCTTTCGGGCAACCCCGTGGCGATGACCGCCGGGCTGGCCACGCTGGAGGTGCTGTTTGAACAGGGCGGCTGGGACCGGCTGCATGCAGTCGCACAACGCTTCAAGCAGGGCATTGAAAACGGTTTGGCGGCGGCCGGTCTTCCGGTGCAGTACATTCAGACAGGCGCACTGTTTTGGTTCAGCTTCGACAGCGACGCCTTGCCGAAGACGGCGGCAGGCATTGGCAAGCCGGGCATTGCGCGATACGCCACACTCCACCGCAAACTGCTGGAGAAGGGCATCTACTTCGCGCCCTCCGGCTACGAGGTCGGCTTCCTGAGCGCGGCCATGACCGATGCGGACGTGGACGGTGCCGTTGCCACCATTCTCGAATCCATCAAAGAGTGCTATTCATAGAAACCGGAACGGAGTCTCATGAGCCAGTCACACTTTCTTCGCGCGTGCCAGGGACAGCCGGCAGACCATGTGCCTGTTTGGATCATGCGCCAGGCAGGACGCTATCTGCCGGCCTACCAGGAAGTCCGCGCCAAGCATGATTTCCTCACCATGTGCCACACGGCCGAACTGGCCGCGGAAGTGACGCTGCAACCGGTGCGCGAGTTCGGCTTTGACGCCGCGATCATCTTCTCCGACATCTTGATCCCCTTCCAGCCGATGGGCATCGGCGTGGAGTTTCTGGAGGGAAAGGGCCCGCGCCTGTCCCCGCAGATCCGGTCCCGCGAGGACATTGAGCGGTTGAAGGACCCCGACTTCGAGGTGACCACCGCCTTCCTCAAGGACGCGCTGGGCATCGTGCGCCGCGAACTGCCCGCGGACAAGGCGCTAATCGGCTTTGCCGGCGCGCCCTGGACCATGGCCTGCTACGGCGTCGAGGGCATGGGCTCGCGCGACTACGCCGTGGTCAAGCAGATGATGAACACCGACCCATCCGCATTGCACTCGTTGATGGGCAAGCTCACCACGGCGCTCATCCGCTATCTGCGGATGCAGTTGGACGCCGGGGCGGACGCGGTGCAGCTCTTCGACTCCTGGGCGGACGCCCTCTCCCCCATGGACTACCGGGAATTCTCGCTACCCTACGTGCGGCGCATCTTCGAGGAACTGCGCGGCCGCGGCAAACCGTTGATCCTCTTCAGCAAAGACGCCGGGGCCTTCATCCCGCAGAACATCGAGCTGCCGGTGGACGTGCTGGCCGTGGACTGGCGCGTGGATCTTGCGGCAACGCGAAAACAATACGCGGGCCGCGGACCCAAGGCCTATCAGGGCAACCTTGATCCGATCACGCTGCTGGGTTCCAAAGAAATCATGCTGGAAAAGGCCGGCCGCATCCTCGCCGAGAACGCCGGACAGCCGGGGTACATCTTCAATCTTGGGCACGGAATCACGCCCCCAACGCCGGTGGAGAACGTTCGCGCGCTGGTGGACTTTGTGCACGGATTCAGGAGCGGCGCATGACACCCTCCACGGCGATCATACCGAGCAAGGAACTGGTGCGGGAGATGGATGTGGCCGCGCCGCGCTACACCAGTTATCCCACGATCCCGGTGTGGTCGGCCGCGGACTCGGGCGACGCCTATGCAGCGGCGCTTCGGCGCCATTCCGCCGAAATCCCCCTGACGCTCTATTTTCACGTGCCCTTCTGTTCGACCATTTGCCATTACTGCGGCTGCAACACGAGCAAACTGGAGTGCGACGCGCAGACCGCGGAATACGCCGAGGCGTTGCAGCAGGAGATCCGGTTGATACGGTCACACCTGCCAGAGCGCCACCGGGTCACGCAGATTCACTGGGGCGGCGGCACACCGTCCACGCTGAAGAACGGTGAATTCACGGCCATACTCGATCTGGTCCGCGAGTCTTTCGAAGTGGCGGACGACGCGGAACTCGCCATTGAAACCAACCCCATGACCTGCACCGACGAGAAGCTGCGCTTCCTGCTGGACAGCGGTTTCAACCGGTTCAGCATCGGCGTGCAGGATTTCGATCCGGAAGTGCAGCGCCGGATTGGCCGCAACCAGACCCACAAGCGCACGGCCGAATTCTGCGCTGCCATCCGGAAACACGGCGTTCGCAGCCTGAACTTTGACCTGGTGTACGGGCTGCCCACGCAGAACCTGGACAAGGCGAACGACACGATGTCCAAGGTGGTCGAACTCAGCCCCGACCGCATCGCCGTGTACAGCTTTGCATTTCTGCCGACCCTGCGCGACAACCAGCGCAACATAGACAAGGACCTCATTCCCGGCACCGACATGAAGTTCGACCTGTACCTCCTCACTATCGCGCGCCTGCAGGAGGCGGGCTACGAGATGATCGGCATGGACCACTACGCCAAGCCGGAGGACGAACTGGCCGTGGCATGGCGTGAGAAGCGGCTGCGCCGCAACTTCATGGGCTACACGACCAGGGCGGAGACCGACGTGGTAGCCATGGGTGCCACGAGCATCAGCGACGTGTCCGGCTACTACTGCCAGAACATCAAGGACAATGCGCCCTACTACGAAAGCGTGCGTGCAGGACACTTGCCGGTTCAGCGGCACATGACGCTCGACAACGACGATCTGATCCGACGCCGGGTGATTATGGACATCCTCTGCAACGGCGTCGCCGTGAAGGAAGACATCAGCCGGCGCTTCGGCATTTCCTTCGACGACTATTTCGCCCTGGAACTGCCCCGGCTCCAACCGCTGATCGAAAAGGGCCTGGTCATGGACCATGCCCGGGCGGTGGAGGCGACCGAAACGGGCCGCTTCTTCCTTCGCAATATTGCCCTGCATTTTGACAATTATCTCGACGGCCGAAAGGGCCCCAACACGGGCGCCACTTTCTCGAGAACGGTGTAAGTCATGTCGGACCGGAAACTGGGGGTGGTGCTGCTGAACATGGGCGGGCCGAATTCCACCGGGGATGTGCCCGCGTACCTGCTCAACATATTCCGCGATCCGGCCATTCTCGACATGCCGCTCGGCGGTCTGCTGCGGCCGTGGCTGTCCAGGATAATCGTCAAGAGGCGCGCCGCGCTCAGCGCGGACCGCTATGCGCAAATCGGCGGCAAGACCCCGCTGAACGAAATCGCGCGGCAGCAGGCGGCGGTCATTCAGTTTATCCTGGGAGAACATGGCGTTGCGGCCGTTGTGGTTCCGGGCATGCGTTATTGGCATCCGTATATCGAAGAGGCTGTGCGGCGGCTCGCCTCGGAGAAGGTTGCCCGGGTCGTCGCGCTATCCATGTATCCCCATTACAGCCGGGCCACGACCGGGTCCTGCATGGCGGAGCTGCGCCGCGCACTGCAAAGGCATCTGCCCAACGCGGCGCTTGGAACCGTGGCCGACTGGCCGCAACTGCCCCAGTATGTGGACTTCCTCGCCGAACGGTTGACACGGTATATGGCCCGACTATCTGCCGCCAGTCAGTCGCGCACGGCGGTGCTGTTCTCCGCCCATGGCGTGCCCGTGCGGCTGATTGAAAAGGGCGATCCCTACTTGGCCCACGTGGAGGAAACGTTTCGGCTTGTAGGCGCGAAACTGCCCCCGGGCCTGCGCATCACACTCGGCTGGCAAAGCGCGTTCGGGCCTGCGCAGTGGCTAAAACCCGATTCCAAGAGCGTCGTGACACAACTGGCGGAGGAGGGCGTGGAACGTCTTGTGGTGGTGCCGCTGGGGTTTGCCGCGGAGAACATTGAAACGCTGTGGGACATCGAGATTGATTTGAAGTCCTGGGCGGAGGCGCACGGCATACAGCATTTCACCCGGATATCCTGCCCCAATGCGGATGAAAACGTAATGCGCGGCCTGGCAGGTGTGATCAGGAACGCGGCGGAAGGGAGCATTGCATGACAACAAGCATAGCCGTGATTGGCGCGGGCGTGTCCGGGCTGGCCGTGGCGCACAACCTGAAGAGGCTGCTTGGCGACAAGGCCAGCCTTGCAGTTTACGAAAAAGGAGAGCGGCCCGGCGGCGCCATTTGCTCGAAACGAATCGACGGGTTTCTGGTGGAATGGGGACCGAATGGCTTTCTGAACAATGAACCGGCCACCTTTGAACTGATCAAAGAACTGGGCATCCGCGATCGGCTTGCCGTGAGCAGCGACACCGCGCGCAAGCGCTTTCTGTTGATCGGCGGCGCGCTGCACCAAATCCCGCTTTCGCCTCCGGGTTTCCTGGGCACCCAGATCCTGCCAATGTCGGCAAAGCTTCGCTTTGCTTTGGAGCCCTTCATCAAGCAGCGCACGGTGGACACGGACGAGAGCGTGGCCGAATTCGTGGGGCGGCGTTTTGGCCGCATGGCGGTGGAGCGCATGTTCGACCCGCTCATGTCCGGCATCTATGCGGGCAACGTGAACACGCTCAGCATACAGTCCACGCTGAAGGTGTTCCACGAGATGGAGCAGGAACGCGGCAGCGTGGTGCGGGGCATGTTCGCCCGCATAAAACAGCGCAAGGCCGAAGAGCGCGCCGCTGGGGCGCGGGAAGAAGTCGACGAGCTGCTGACCAGCTCCAAGAGTCCCATGTCAGGCAAGCTGCTCTCCTTTACAGAGGGCATGAACGAGCTGATCACCGCGCTCGCCGACGAACTGCGAAACCACCTTCGGACCTCGGTTGCCATTGAAGCCCTCACGCGCGTTGACAAGGGTTATGAACTCGTGATCCGCGATGCGAACGGCGCCCAGAAGGTGCATCACGACATCGTGGTCATCGCCACGCCGCCGGAACAGGCCGCGCCCTTCGTGGCGGGACTTGACGCCGCGCTGGCGCAGCGGCTCACCGAGATAAAGTCCTCGACCATCGCGGTGCTCGGGCTTGGATTCAAGGGGGAGGACATCGCCAATCCGCTGGACGGTTTCGGTTATCTCATCCCGCGCAAGGAGGGGGTGCGCTCGCTCGGCGTGCTCTGGAGTTCATCCATCTTTCCGGGCCGCGCCCCTGCTGGGCACAAGCTGCTGCAAATCATGATTGGCGGCGCGCACGACCTGCGCGCCATTGAGGCAGACGATCAAACGCTGGTGGACACTGCCATGAAAGATGCTGATTCCGTGCTCGGATTCCGGGGAAGCCCCATTCTACAGAATGTCATCCGCCACAAGAGCGGAATTCCACAGTACAACATGGGGCACAAGGCGCGGCTGCTGGAAATCCAGCAGCGGATGAAGGGCATCGGGGGGCTGCATCTGGCGGGCAACGGCTACTTCGGCATCTCCGCGAACGACTGCATTCGCCACGCCCGCGAACTGGCCGGCCAGATTGCGGCGGGCTTTCGATAAATGGTTTTCACGCAAATCCGCCCCATCCCAAATCCAGCGCAACATCTGGACAAAGGGGGCCGGCAATTTAAGACAAAGCGGCCCCATTAGATAGGGCGACGCCGATTGCAGCAGAAGATGCCAAGGGACTGAGTATACGTTTCCGCCCAATGTTTAAGAGGCTGCCAGTCTAAACGCCCTTTGCGTTCCAAGAATCGCTGAGGGCCTGTTCCTTTCTTTTCTTCTCCCCGGACATGGGCACCTCGTATTCTAATAGCGGGTCGCAGTAGTTGTGTGCGGGTCCGCTACTGCGCCGCAGTCAGTGAATCGTCATGAATGGCATCGGCAATCGTTATGACACCCTCACGAACGGCGCGGCACGCGCGAACCATGTGAAGTTCGTAAAGCATGTCGTCGTGGGGATACTCCGCACGCACCACGCGGGACAATTGCGCCACTTCTTCCGACGAGAAGCCCGCTTCGGCCGCGGCCTGTTCATAATCAAAACAGCTCATTGGGGTATGCCTCCTACAATTCCGCCGGTGCCAGGATTTCGATGGCGGGAAGTCCCAGGACCACATTCGTCTCATTGACCATTGCCCGGCGACGCCGATTGACCAGGTGCTTGAAGTTCCACGAAAGCAGGATGTCCTGGCGCGACACGACCGCACACGCCACGTGCAGCGCGTCCGCCCACATCTTTGGGCTGAAGATGCCCGCGCGGACATACTCCCTCGCCACCTCGTTCATTTCCCCGGAAACGGTCACAACCGCCACACCTTCGAGTAGTTCCGCGAACTTAGCGTGCTGTTCTGCCGTTGGCACGGCCTGCAGTTCATCCAGCGTAAGCGTCGAGGTCGTCAACGCATAGCGTGGATATTGCCCCCAGAACTCTCTCGTCGCGTTCATTCGCTCCGGTGTACGCACGTCAAAGTAGGCGCTGACAACGCTTGTGTCCAAGTAGACACGCGGCTTCATAAGCACTCTCGCTTCAGTCATGGCGCGACCATCTCCTGTTTATTAATGATAACACCGACGTGACTGCTGCGCAATGGGGGCTTTCGGTGCGCGCTCCATCGATTGGGCGGCGAATAGCGACGGTGTCGTCAATCCGGCTTACGAAACCGGCGTATGACAACTTGAGGTCGCAAGAACGGTGAAGGAGCAGGTGAATTCGGGCCTGCACCTGGCGGGCAACGGCTACTTCGGCATCTCCGCGAACGACTGCATTCGCAACGCCCGCGACCTGGCCGGCCGCATCGCGGCGGACATTCGGTAAACGGCCCGGTCCTATTCCTCGGTGCGGGGTTCCACGTCGCCGCGCTCGTCGGACTCGTCGTCGATCTTGGCTGTGCTAAGCCATTCGCGCTGGTATTCCAACGGGTGCCGTTCCCTGAAGTCCTCGACGGTGATGCGCCCGGTGATCCAGGACCAGTTCATCGGGTAGGTGTGCGGGTCGAAGATCATGTAATACAGATGCCACACGATGATCGTCAGCACGGCGAGCCATGCCTCATAGAAATGGATGAGCGCGATCACGTCCAACGCCACCTTGGGCAGGAACTGGAGGAAGATATTCACGAACCACATGGAGAAGCCCGTGAGGATCATGAGCAGCGTGCCCCACCACATGCCCCAGTATTCGAATTTCTCAATGTAGCTGTAGCGGTCGAACTTGGGCGGCTGCTTGCGCAGGCCGACCATGTAGGCCATGTTGAGGAACATGTCGCGTATGTCCCCAATGCCCATCATCAGCATCCACAGCTCCCGGCGTCCGTTCTTTGTGAACAGCAGGAAGCACGCGTTCACCACCGCCACGCCGATGAGCACGACCGCGGCGATGCGGTGCACCACCCCGCGCGCCGCCAGGCCGGTTTCGCCGTGAAAGAGTACCTTCACCCACCAGGCCTCCGGATAGCGCAGCGCGAAACCGGACACGGACAGCGCGACAAACGCGAGCGTGAGCACCAGGTGGCCCACGGTCATGCCGCGCGTGAAGCGGCGGTACGTGCCCCGCTCGTCCATTTCGGCCCAGAACTTCGTCATTGCCTTGCGCGCCATGGACAGCGTGTTGTGGAACACCATGCCGCCGATGACGGCCGCGATCATCAACAGGTACAGCAGCCGCACGATGCCCAGCGCCTTCTGGCCCGGGTCCGTCGGCATGATATGCACCTTGCCCTGCGCGAAGTTTTCATTCGCGTTCTTGTGGCATTTGCCGCAGGTCTTGGTCAGATTGGCCTGGTAAACAGACGATTCCGGGTTGGTCATCTCGAGAATCAGATGGTTCTCGTGGCAGCTTGCGCAGGTGGCGACGACCTCCGACCCGCCGGCGCTGGCCAGGCCGTGGTAGCTGTCCATGTAACTCGCCTGCCGTCCCGTGACCACGCCGTAGCGGCTCATGATGGTCTCGTTGTCGTGGCATTTGGTGCATGTCATGACGGCCTGCTGCCGCGCGTTGACCCTCGACTCACGAAGCTTGGGCCCCTCAATGTCATGCTCGCCGTGGCAGTCGGCGCAGGTGGGCGCGTCCTTGATGCCGCCCGCCATGGCCCGGCCGTGAATGCTCTTCTCGTATTCCGCAAGCTGGTTGGGGTGGCATTTGCCGCAGGTCTTGGAAATGTTCTTGCGGTAGACGGTGGAGGCGGGGTCGTCCGCGGGAAGCAGGTCATGCGAGCCGTGGCAGCTTGTGCAGGCCGCCGCGTCGTTGTTCCCCGTGGCAATCGCGTGGGCGTGGCCGCTCTTGAGATAACTGTCCGAGGGGTTGGCCACCGAGATCAGGTGGTTCTTCACAAGGTTGGGGTTGGTGTGGCATTTGCCGCAGGTCTTCGGCTGGTTGGCCTTGGACACATGGGAGAGCGGGTCGGCAATGGCGCGGATGTCGTGCTCGCCGTGGCAGTCCGAACAACCGCTGACATCGGGGCTGCCCTCCTGCACCAGTTTCCCATGCGGGGTTTTGGCGTACGCCTCCCCTTCTTCGTGGCAGTCGCCGCATTTCACCTTTTGCAGGCCGGGTTTGTGGTCCGCCTCCGCGTCCGCGTGGCAGGACACGCAGCCTTCCTTGCCGTGGATGGAGGCCTTGAAGGCGTCCTCGTCAATGTACAAATGCCTCGTGGAGCCGTCGGCCATCTTGGCGCTGAAATTGACGTCCCCGTGGCAGAACAGACAGTCCGAATCTTCTATGGCCCGGGCCGGCGCGGCCAGAATCGCGGTCACAACAAAGGCCGCCCCCAACAGCCCGAAACGCCATGATGCAGACATGTTCATTGTCCTGTTTTCCCTAACTCATTCCGTTGAACAGTAGATTGTGTCATGTACCTACCGTTCGTTCAACCGTGTTTTTCCCGGATTGGCCCGCGTACTTTATCCCCATACCGTCCCAAGCGCATGTCTCTTTTCCGCAGTTCGGCGGCACCGCTTGCCGCATCACGCAAGAACAACCACGGGGCGCCGCATTTTCAGGCGCCCCGCGTTCGGTGGAGTGTTTCGGTCTATTTGTATCCGAAGATCATCGACCAGAGAATGAACAGGGCCAGCGAGAACCCGATGTGGTTTCCACTTCCTGGCACTTTGCATCCCGCGCCATGATATGAGCCGCACGATTAATGCAGTTCAATATCTGTGTGCTGCTCATCACCAGTCCAGGAGCAGGATCATTCAGAAGAT
>CAIXUF010000691.1 GCA_903922535.1 Candidatus Hydrogenedentota bacterium | reverse complement strand
GACCTCGGCGCGGCATGCACTTCGCCGGACCAGGCAGACGCCTCACCGTGCCGGCGTTACCTGCGCATGCACGCGCTGCGCAGGAAGATCGCGCTGGACAACCCGTTGATGCAGTTCGGGAAGATGGCTTTTTGCAAGCGCGTCCCGACTTCCTACAGCCACCTTGTGATGCAGTACTACGGCTGGCGGGCGCGGGCCGGCGGCGGCATTTTCCTTTTGGACAAACCGGGCTATTCGTTTGCGGCGCACGACATCTTCAACGGCGCGCTGGAGAAGGGCTGCATTCTTGAGCCCCGCCTGTCTTATGACGCCGCACGCGTGCTGTTTTCGTTTGTGGACAACGCGGGCAAAGAGTGCGACCCGCTGCAACTGAACAATCTGGTTGATGAGGGGTTCTACCACGTGTACGAGGCCGACATCGACGGAACGGGCCTGCGCCAAATCACCCGCGGCCCCTATGATGATCTCATGCCCGCGTATCTGCCGGATGGCGGCGTTGTCTTCTCGTCCACGCGCCGCGAGGGCTACGCCCGGTGCTTCGGCGCGCAGTTCAGTCCGCGCTGGCATGTGTACACGCTGCACCGCATGGATGCGGACAGGGGCAACCTGCGGCAGCTCTCGTATCACGACACGAACGAATGGTTCCCGGCGGTGTCCAACACCGGCCTGATCCTCTACAGCCGCTGGGACTACATCGACCGCGATGCCGTCACGCACCAGACGCTGTGGTCGACGCGGCCCGACGGCACCAACCCCATGTCCATCTGGGGGAACGCCACGCCAAAGCCGCACTGCACCTTCCAGATCCAGCCCATCCCCAACAGCCCGAAGATCGTGTTTACGGCTGCGGCCCACCATTCCATCGCGGCCGGTCCCATCGTTGTGGTCGATCCGGATATCGGCAGCAACGACCAGGAGGCGTTGACGCGCATCACGCCCGAGGTTCCTTTCCCCGAGGCCGAGACCATGGACATCCGGGAGTATTACGAGTCCCCGTGGCCATTGTCGGAGAAATATTTCCTGGCGGGCTACAGTCCCTGGCCGCTGATATGGGAGCCGGGCGCCAACCTGCCGCATGCGCTGGGCATTTACCTCGTGGACGTGTTCGGCAACCGCGAACTCATCTACCGCGACCCGGTGATCGGCAGCACCAATCCCTGCCCGCTCGCGCCGCGTCCCGTTCCGCCAGTGCTGTCCAGCGCGTTGCCGGACAATGCCCCCGACCAGGGAGAGGTGCTCATTTCCGATGTGTACAAGGGGTTGACCGGCATTGACCGGGGCACGGTCACGGAAGTGCGCGTGATTCAGATTTTCCCCAAATCGACGCCGGTCGGCGGCGCGCCGGCCGTCGGTCTTGCCGCCGAGGAAAACGCGCGCGCCGTGTTGGGCGAGGTTCCGGTGGAGGATGACGGTTCCGTTCGCATCACGATCCCGGCGCGGAAGCCGATTCTCTTCCAACTGCTTGACAAGGACGGCATGGCCGTCCAGACCATGCGTTCCGTCACCTACCTCCAGCCGGGCGAGAAGGTCTCCTGTGTCGGGTGCCACGAGAGCCGGATGAATGCGCCGGTCAAGGCTTCGCCCACGGCCGCGCAGCGGCCCGCCGCGCGGATCACGCCCAAGGAATTCGAGAACGAGCCCTTCTCCTACATGCGCGTCGTCCAGCCGATCCTCGACGCGCATTGCATCCGCTGCCACAGCGGTGCTGAACCCAAGGGCAAGAAGGACTTGACCGGCGAACCGTTCAAGGCGTACACCAAGTCCTACTGGGCGCTGTGCGGCGACAAGGATTTCGCGGGTCCCAACACCAACCCTGAAACGGCGGCGGCAGCGCTGGTGCCGCGTTTCGGGATGCGCAACCAGGTGCAGATGACGCCGCCCGGCGGCCTCTACGGCGCGCTAGGGAGCAGGCTCATCGCCAAGCTTCGCAAAGGCCACAGCGACGTTCAGCTCACCCCGGAGGAACTGCGGCGCATTGCGCAGTGGATTGACTGCAACGCCATCTTCTACGGAGTGAATCTCCCTGCGGATCAGGCCAGGCAATTGCAGGGCGAGCAGGTGCCGATGCCGGCGTTGCAGTAAGAAAACAAGCGCTGGACATCTTCTTTTTTGACTGCGGTGGCCATGCCGACGCTTTGGTTTGAGATGGGTCTGCGACCACGCCGTGGCGATATTGGCCGAAGAGGAAAAGCGGCGGCATGGCCACCGCAGTCAAAAAAAGCCCGCACTCAGGCGTGGCGCGGTGTTCCAAAAACCTCTTGACAAAACGGTTCCTTTGGCGTATACATAGTTATGCGATGCATTGAGCGGCGTTGCATCCGTGGACATTGCTTGGAGGATTGCGCGATGGATTCGCAACTGTTGGCGGGAACCTTGGAAATGCTGGTTTTGCAGGTGGTTACACCGGAACCGGCATACGGTTATCAAATCACGCAGGATGTGCTGGAACGTTCCAAGGGCTACTTTGAACTGAAGGAGGGGAGCCTTTATCCGGCGCTGCACCGGATGGAGCGGGAGGGATTTCTGGAGTCTTACTGGGTCGAGGCGGGACCCAAGCGGCGGCGCAAGTACTACCGGGCCACGGCCCAGGGGTTGGCCACGCTGGAAAAGAAACAGGCGGAATGGCTCCGCTTCGCCTCCGCGGTGAACGGTGTGTTGGGGACACCCGCCGATGCGCTGGCCTGAGGACAAGACCAATCCTTTTCCGTCGCCGCACCGGCATGAACCGTCGGGGCTGCGCGCGGACATATTGGACGAGCTGGCGGACCATCTGGCCCTGTCGGCGGAGCGCGAAATGGAAACCAACGGGCAGACCCAACAGGCCGCGTGGGCCAGGGCCCTGGATCGATTTGGCGATCCCGATGCCGTGGCGCGGCGGCTCTGGTGGGATGCCATGAAGGGGAAAATCATGCGGGACTGGATTCAGACGGGCGTGTCGGCGGTATCGGCCATCGTGGTGGTGCTGGTGGCCGGGTATGTGGTGATGAACATGCAGGCGATGCAGGCCACGCAGGCGCAGCTTGCGGAGACCCTGCAAAAGATGGACAACCGGGCGCAGGCCGCGGCGGGCGAAACGCTGGACATCGAGGTGCGGCGCGGCAAGCCCGACGGTCCGCCCGCGACGGGCGTGAAGGTTGTCCTCAAGGGAAGGGTGAACGGCGACGCGGACGCCTCGGTCAGTCTGGAAACGGACGCCAAGGGACACGCGATATTCTTCCCCGTGCCCCAGGGCGTCTATGACCTGGCGCTTGAAGACCCGCAGTCGCTCATGTCGCTGCGGACAGCTCACAGCCTGTTTGCCGGGATAGGCTCAGCGCGCCAGTTCCTTGCACCCGATTTCGCGGCCGTGCGGACGCGGATCACGTCAAACCCGCCGCTGCCTTTTCCAAATGATCGCATGGTGGTAGAGGTGGGATATTCGGGCGGCCTCAGCGTGGGAGACTGCCGCTGGTTTACCGGGGGACGGTTCCTGACGGGAAAGGCCGGGATGTATGAAGTTGCCAAGGCGGGCGAACAATACCGGATGAACGTGAAGCAGCCGACACCTTTTCTCCTGCTACCGCCGATGGCGCTTGAGATGACGGCGTCGCCCAGATTCCTGGACCCGAAGGAGTCCTTGGATCACATGTCCACCGTTGTTCAATCGCAGCAGTTCACAAACAACGAAAAGCAGCAGATCACACTTCAAGCGAATCAGGAAAACACGGCCACGGTGAAACTTGATGAGAATCACGTGAAAGCGGCCGTGCAGTACATGATGGGCTACACCCAAAAGAAGTGGCTGCCCGAAATGGACCCGGCTTCCCCCCCGCTGAACGTCTACGTGGCGGCGGCCTTCACCATTGGGGACGCAAAAAGGGTGTCCTGCAAAATGGAGAGCGATGCCGCGGCGACCGTGTCATTATCGGGGGTGAACGAAGGTCAACCGCAGGCCGCAACCGCGCCCGGGAACGGGTCGGACTGGCTCATGCTCCGCATTGCCGATCCCGCAAATCTGGCCAAGACCTACCCGCCTGAATGCCGATTCCTCATTGTCAGTGCCAGGATAGACTCAGACGTCGTATTCCCTTGGACAGAGACGTCATGTTCACGCGAGACGGAACAGTCTTTCCCAGTCAAGCTGGGCCAGCCGCTTCCCCTGGAGAAAGCCAAGAACATCATGCATGTGGATGTCTCCGCCTTCATTCGGGGCGACGCCGCGTCGGCACCCTGCGCGGGGGTGCTCCTCCAGGCGTCCCCGCAGGGTCTCGACAGCATCACGCCCTCCCTGCTGGACCAGGACCACGGGCAAAGCGCTCCCTATCTGCTGGTCGTGCGCGACACGCCCCCGGACGATTTGTAAACCCGGTCGCAGAATTCCGTTGACATAACACTGTCCCGCGGGAATATGCTTGTGTGGATCAAACCTCGGGAGCAGTTATCCATGACCACACAGACCAAGACGATGATGGTATTGCAGGGGCTGACCTTTGCGGTGTACTGGCCCATCACGATAGACCTTGTGAACGACGCGAATCATCCGCCGGTGCCGGTGCTCGTCATTTCGACTGCGGTGTCGGTCATACTCGGTGTGCTGGCTGTCGCGGCCAACCTGTATCGTGACCGCTGCATGCAGGACCCGGTCACGCGCTCGCTGTACAACAGTTTCCAGTTCTTCGCCGTGATCACCTCCCTGTTGGTCATCAGTGAGGCGGCGGCAACCGACAGGGTGCTGCGCATGCCCCCGGCGGAACGGGGCGCTTCGTTCTATGAGATTGACGTCATGCTGGCCATCATCGGCATTTCCATGCTGACCTTTGGCTGGAGCCTGTTTCGGTGGTGGCTGTCGCGCCGCCGCGCGGCCTAAGATCTGGCTTTACCCCCCACCTGTCCTTTCTTCCGGATGCTGAAAGAAATAGCACTTGACGATTTGTGGGTTTTGTTGTACTCTCCATTTTGAAGCGTTCAGCTTGGCGGGCATTGGAAGAATTCCCGCATCGCTGGTTTGCCGGGAGGCGTGCCTTGCGGTGCGGGCGGGCGAATTGTTCCAGTAATGGAGGATATGCATATGTGCCAGCGGCGGGCCGGCTCGGTTTGGGCAGGGATGTTTCTTTTCATCGGGGGACTCGTCTTGACGGACGGCGGCCCGGTCTGGAGCGCGGTGGCGCAGGAGCAGGCCATATATGACGCGACCGGTGCCACGGCGGAACTCTTGGCCGGTTCGGGCACGCTCGCCGTCGACACGTTCGCGATGACCATGACTGTGGACGGAACGCCTGTCGCCTCCGGCACGGACGTGGGCGGCATTTGCGTGTTTCGGTTCAGAGAGGTTGACATTGCGGAAACAGTCACGTTTGCGGTTTCGGGCACCCGACCGCTGTCCATTGTGTCCGCCGGTGACATGCGCTGGGCCGCGAACGTTTCCGTGCCGCCGGGCATGCTCGGCGGCGGAGCAGGCGGTGCCGGAGGAACGGGCTCGGCGGGCGCTGCCGCTCCGAACGGCACCACCGGCGGCAACGGCGGCAACGGCGGTACGGGAGGCAACGGCGGAACGGACCGTTCGAGCGGCTTCGGCGGCCCTAACACTAGTGGCCCTTATGGCGGCAGCACGGGCCAGAATGGCACCGCGGGTTCGGCGACAGGAGGGATTAGCGCCGCCAATGGCGGCCCCGGAGCGGCGGGCAGCGTGGGCTTCGGCATGGTCGGGGGTTCCCCGGGCAGCGGCGGAGCCGCGGGTGTGGCGGTTGCGGGTAGTGCGGGTTCTGGCGGCGTGGCCGGAACCGGTGGCGGCACCGGAGGAGGAGCGCCCGGCGGCAGCGCGGGCAGCGGTACCGGTGGAAATGGGAGTGCAGGCGGTGCGGGCGGTAACGGAGCTTCTCCCGCGAGTTCCGGGAAAACGGGTGCCAATGGCGGCAACGGCGGGGACGGGACCTGTTCCAACCCGGCTGCAAGCGCCGCTTCGCTGAACTTGGCCGCCGGGCAGGGCGGCGGCGGCGGCGGCGGCGCGACGGGCGGCGGCTCGGGCGGTTCGGGCGGTTCGGGTGGCGG
>CAIXUF010000690.1 GCA_903922535.1 Candidatus Hydrogenedentota bacterium | reverse complement strand
GCCATGCCGCCGCTTTTCTTGGCCGGGGCCATGCCCCGGTGGCGGAAGCATGGCTTCCGCAAAAGCAAAAGCGGCGGCATGGCCGCACGCACTCAAAAAATGGGACCCGTCCGTTGTCCTGCCAACTGAATGGAGCGTCCCCGCAAGTTTACAAGCGCAGCATTTCGACCAAGCGGGCGCGGCGGTCGGCATCGAGGGAACTGCCGTCTTTTTCCGCGAGACTCTTGACCTGCTGCTGGGCCAGCGCGTAGGTGTCGGGGGCGCCCTGGGATTCCCAGATCGCGCGGGGACCGCGGACGGCCAGTGTCGGTGTGTGGTATTCCGGCGACCGCAACCGTTCCAATGTGTGGAGCGCGGTGAGGTAGCCGGTCCCGCGCGGGCCGATTTCTTTTGTCGTGTCCACCGCGAGCGAGTCTCCGTTCACTTCGACGCCCCCGGCGAGGCGGCGGCAGAGGCCGGCAATCTCGTCGTCCATGAGCAGTTGTTCGTGGCTGCAGGTGATGCCGGTGGCGAACATGCCGCAATTGACGATGAGGTCGTTGCCACCGGCCACGGCGCACAGCATGCTGAGCGTCTTCTCCCATGCATTCTGCTCATCGTGCGCGTGGTTGTCGGAATTGGGCGCGGTGGTGTGGCAGGGGATGCCGTAGTGCCGGGCCAGTTGCGCGCCCGCGATGCGGCAAATGCTGGTCTCGACGGAACCAACGAGCGCGTAGCCGGTGCGCATGTCGGTGGTGGTCCATGAATTGGCGTACAGTATTTTGGCGCCCGGTTTCAGCAGTTGGCTGATGATGACGCCCGACAGGCATTCGGCATTGTTGACGGCCAGCAGCCCCGCCAGCGTGTACGGCGCCGAGACGCCCGCGTTGGGTTCGGGCAGGATGGCGAGGGGCACGTCGCACGCGACGGTTTCGCGCAGGGCTTCGAGCACACTCGATTCCCAGAACAGCGGGCTGGTCGGCGACAACTGGGCGATGCCATAGGGCTGCCGCGCCAGGTTGCCCGGAAACACCGCGGCCAGCATGTCGATGATGCGCCCGTTGACGGCGACGTCGTCGGTCGAGAAGAAGAGGGGCTTGCGGCTGTTCTCGATGCAGGCGCGGACGCCGTAGAGGAGCGTGGCGCGCGGGTCGGGCACGTCCTGCGGCATGACAGGAATGCCGATCATGTCGATCTGGGCAAGCTGCTCACACAGGCGCGCAAACTGTTCCACGTCCGCCACCGTCGAGGGTCGGGTCTTGCCGGTTTCGCTGTCTACCCAGAAAATGGCGTTGTGCCCGGCGGCCACGCGCGGCGTGCCGTCGCCGAGCAGAAAGGCGGGCGCGCCGTCCCGGTCGAACATTTCGAAGGTACGCGGCACGGTTTCAATGGCGCGTTCGAGATCTGTCTGCGAGAAATGGACGATTTGGTTGTCCGCGTCCACGGTGCAACCTTGATCCCGAAGGAAGATGAACATCTCCGGATTGAGGATCTTGACGCCGCACTCGGAAAGGATCGTGAGGGTCGCCTCGTGAACCTGCCGGATCTCGGCTTCCGACAGGACCTGCATTGCCGCCAGTTTCACGTCCGTTCCTCCCTTACCACAGGATCGCGTATACGAGGCCAAAGGCACCCGTCAGCAGCAGCCACCACAACCAGACGGATTGATACCACGGCCGATGCTCGGTTTCGGGTAACCGCAGCATGGACCAATCCCATTGCGGCGCCCGTGCGATTCGCGCCCGCAGCATCAACGACAAAATCGCCACAACGATCACGACAGCAATGGCGACCGCAACGCCCACGGTGCTGAACATTCCAAGAAGGATGACGGGCGCGCACAGCGCCAGTGCCAGAAGCCCCGTCATAACATTTGAGGCCGTGCTGAGCGAGCACACGGCAAACAGAACAATCGAGCACAGGTAGACGGTGCCGGCAAGCACCAGTGAGTTCTCGAAACTGGCGGGCAGGAAATGGATGCCGAAATCACCCAGGAACGTTTTGGCAAAGGTTAGCGGGATCGTGAGGATGGACAGCCACAGGCAGGCGAGCGCCGCCCGGGTCGTCGCGCGTTCCCACAACGCGGCGGCGACAAACACGGTGACCACGGGGGCCGCCATCGGCGCCCAGATGTCCTGGCAATAGCGGAACAGGTTTTCCCACTGCATGACGATGGGGGCAATCGCGGCTCCGACCAGCAGCGCGGCTCCGCCGGCCCATTGGCCGAAGCGCACCAGTTGCGCGTCCGACCAGTCCTGACCTTTCCAGGGCCGGAACAGGTCCAGCGTGACGATGGTCGAAATTGAATTGACCAGTCCGGCCACGGTGGACATGATGGCCGCCATCACGGCGGCCAACACCAGCCCGCGCAGGCCCAACGGCACCACCGCGGCCACGACGCTCATGTAGGCTTCGTCGGTGACCTGCAAGTGCGGATTAATCACGCGGTAGATCATGCCGGGGAAACAGGTGGCCAGCGGCATGATCAACTGGAGCGCGCCCGCAAACAAGATCCCCATCTTGGCGTCCCATTCGGACCGCGCCGCGAGACAGCGTTGGTTGATGTACTGGTTGGTGGCGTAATACCAGACGTTCGTCGAGAGCGCCAGAATGAGGACGGCCGTCCACGGGATTTCGGGATGGGTTGCGGGCGCGATCAAATGCGCCTGCTGGCCCGTGCCGAGGATGGCGTGAAAGTCCCAGTGGATCATGTGCATTCCGGCGATGAACACATAGAGGCCGCCGCCCAGCAACAGCACGCATTGGAAGAAGTTTGTCCACGCAACCGACAGCAGGCCGCCGTAAACCGTGTACAGGCCCGTTGTCACCACGATCACCCACACGGCGGCGATCTGGTTAATCCCCCACATCTTGTGCAGCGCGAAGCCCGCCGTGAAGAACACCATCGGGAAATTGGCAAACACGTAGCTGCCGACAGTCAGCAGGGCGAACACGGTCCGGGCCCGCGAACCAAAGCGGCGTTCGAGGTACTCGGGCATAGTGGAGACACGGTTGCGGAAATAAATGGGGATGAAGATCCACAGCATGATGGTGAACGCAGGCACCACCAGCCATTCCCAGTTCGCCACGGGCATCCCCAGTTTGTACGAGTACCCAATCTCGCCCACAAACTGTTCGCTGCTGATCCCCGCCGCCACCACCGACGCGCCCATCGCATACCACGGCAGCGTGTTGCCCGCGAGGAAATAGTCACTTACCGTGGCCTTCTCACGCCGCGCCACCACAAATCCAATCACGGTGACCACGACAAAATAGCCCGCGAAAACGGCAAAATCCAAGGTGTTCAGCATTGGCGGCGTTCACCTCCAGTCAAAACTTGCCACCAATGTCCCACAACCGCAAGGGCCAAAGCAAACAGAATTCGCGCGAAGCGTTTTGTGGGCGGGTGAAACAAATGTAGCGGGACACGCGGTAATTCAGGCGGTAATTCAAGGGGAATGCACGGACTACTGTATTGCTTGAAAGTGTTTCACTTCGGTCCTGATTCACTCCCGCCGATCTTGTCCAGTGCGGCACGCGCTTCGACCAGCGCCGGGTTGATCTCAAGGGCATTGGCATAGGCCTGGCGTGCGCCGGCCCGGTCTCCCGCCGCCTCAAGGGCAAGGCCCAAGTGCAGTTTCGGTATGGCCGCCTCCGGATGTGCGGCCGCCAGACTTTTCCACGCCTCCACGCGTGCGGCCTTGTCGCCCCGCTTTTCAAAAATGAAATCCATGCGCCCTGATGATTTGGGGGATTCAGGGACTTCCGCAACCGTGGCCCGGTACTCGCCCAACGCCCCATCATCGTTCCTGGCGGCCTCAAGCGCCTCACCCAGGGTGACGCGATAGCGCAAATCCGCGGGCGAAAGGACGCGCGCCTTGCGGAGCAGGGCCAGCGCATGGGGCAAGTCACCGGCGGCAACACGGGCCTTTGCCGCACGGCCACAGCCCTCGGCGGCCGCCCTGGCAAGGTTGGGCATGGCGCGCACCGCTTCATCCAGCAGCCGCAGCCCTTCCTCCACATTGCCCCCGGCCGCGATGATCGCCCCCAGCCTCATCTTCGTTTCCTGCCATTCAGGCAGCAGCCGAATTGCCTCCCGATAGGACGCCTCCGCCCCGTCGGCATCGCCCGAATCCTCCAATGCCATGCCCAGATGCAGTCGCGGCATGGCGGCATCGGGATGATCCTGCACCAGGCTTTTCCACTCCGCCAGGCGGGCGGCAGGATCGTTGCGTCGCAGGTAAACGGCGTCTATTCCATCGCACGAATGCGGTGATTCGGAGGCTTCCGCAACGGTGGCCCGGTACTCGCCCAACGCCCGGTCATCGTCCCCGGCGGTTCCGAGCACCCCGGCAAGTTCAACCCGGTACTCCATAACTTCCGGCATAAGGGAATGGGCGCACTGGAGCGCGCCGACCGCCCCGGGCACATCACCGGCCGTCATGCGCTTTTTCGCGGCGGCGGCGCATGCCGCGGCAGCCTGCTCCGCATTGGCGGGCTCGGCCGAGGCGGCTTCATTGATCAACTTCAGTCCCTGACTTGTCTCGCCCCGCATCATCAGCAAGGCACCCAGACGGATCTCGGTTGGAGCGTGTCCGGGTGCGCATCGCAAGGCGTTGCGATAGGCGGCCTCGGCGCCGGCCGTGTCTTCAACCGCCTCCATCACCCCGGCCAATACGAGTGCATAGCTGAAGTAAACATTTCGACAGCATCTTTTCTCAAATTGGCTTATGGACGCGAAGGTATTGAACCCGCCAACAATCACGGGCAAAACAAGCACACTAAGGCAAACGGTGCAGAAGAGAAGGCCACGGCGGACACCGTGAATTGTCCGTGCGGGGGCAGCCGGAATCTCTTTCGTGTCGGCGGGAGCGGCTGCCGGTTGAGAAGCTCCGTCGACCTCCTCGTGGGGTGGGTCCGTGGATTGGGCAACATAACCGGCAGTATGCCCTGCGACATTTCGGCAGCTTCCTGGATAACGAAGGCGCAAGAGCACTCCCAGGATGCCCAGGCACCCCCCCAAAGCGAGCAGGGAAACAAGCACACCGAGCCGGAAACTCACCGGGTCGAACCGGAACTCAACGACATGGGTGCCGGCTGGGACCACGCATCCCATGAAGTCCCCGTATGCGCGGAGCAGTTCGGGGCCGGGTTCCTGGTCAATCCGCACGTGCCATCCCCGCCAGTAACGCTCCGACACGACCAGCAGTTGTGGAGTCTTGCAGGACGTTCGGATGCCATATTCGCCGGGGGTCTGACTCACGATAGTTGCGGTGCCCGGCTCCGCAGTCGCGTCAAGTCCCGGGACCTCCTTTTCGACGATGGCCACATTGCGCACGTCCGTGCTCTCGATGATGTCGCCGGGGCTGGATGACACGACAACCTTCGTGACAAGCCGCGCCAGGGGCAGTGGATCGGTCAGCGGAGTCCAGGCGGTGTCTTTCGCAGACAAAGTCCGCACCCAACTGACTGCGGCGACGCGCAGGGTGTTCGGATTCTCAGGCACATAATGCAGGCAGTTTTCATCCAGGGAAACGCCTGTGTACCCGACGGCGTTGCGTATGCCGGAAATGGTGGGGAGATTGTTTCCGGTAATGGGTTCCTTCTCGTTCAGCCGACAGTAGACACGCTGTCCGCCGGGGTCGGAAGGGGGGGTGACATCACGGATCAGCGCCTCGTGCGACCACCGCGATGTTCCCGGGATTTGGTCCGCGTGGGTTATGTAAGAACAGGTGTCCAACGCCTGCAGCAACGGCAAGAGTATAACGACCCAACGCCATCCGAAAGCACCCGCGGCCAGCATGAGAAATGCCGCCACTCCCATCAGCGGGATCCAGACCAGTTGCAGAGCCGGCGGATACCAGGGTATCCACGCGGCGCCCAGACGCGCGGCGGCACACAGGGTTGTTGTCAGCACCGCCCCGAGAAGCATTAATGGAGGCAGGAGTCCGCGTGCGGCGGCACGGCCACCTCGTTTCCGCTCACACAAGTTGGAAAGACCCACCGTGGCAAAGCATGCCAACGCAAAGTGAATGAGGTAACAATAACGGATTGGTGAACGGAACGACTGCAATAACGGGAGCGATGAAACAGCGCGATAGAACGGGCTGTACCCGCCAAAGGCCATGGCGAATCCCAGGAGCATGCACACCAGGGCAAACAGGAGAAGCGGACGGCATGGTCTGGACGAAGGCACGAGCCCGTCGGTTTCCGCGCACGCACGGCTGCCGCCGCCGGTGCGCCGCGTGCGCCGAAGCAACGTCAATCCCCACAGCGCGGCGAAGAGCGCGGGAAGGCCCGCATAGACACCATGACCGATTGGATTGATCGCGCCGAGCGGGCCTGCAAACAACTCCAGAAGACTGCGAAAGTCCGCCCCAAACGCGAAGCGCCACCAGTCTGGGGGATGAGCGCGTCCGGTTGCAGCGTACAGGTCGAGATGCGGCAACACTTGGGCGGCTCCGAGAGCCAGACCCAGCAGGTTGGCGCCAATAAAAGCCGCAAAGGCGTTGAGGAGAATCTTCCACTGGAAGTCCGCGCCGCCGCTCCATGCGTGCGCAATGGACAGAGTCAGCAGATAGGCGGTGCCCATGAACCCGCACATGACAACTGCCTGGGGGTAGCCGAGCAGAAGTTCCGAACCAGTTACGAGGGCAAACCCCATTATGCCCGCAAGGCGTCTGCCGCGCGATGAGCCCGTGAGGAAGATGTCCAGTGTCCACAAGGCCCAGGGAGCGTGCGCCATGATCGTTACTATGTTGGGCGCCGTCAAGTCGAGAAGATTGATGGCGCAAAAGGCATACAGGCATCCGCCCCAAAGGCTGATACTGTGGCGCAACCCCCACCGGCGAAAAAACAGCCACGTCCCCGCCATCGCCAGGACGAAACCAAAGGCCGCCTCAGCGTGCAGGCCCGAAGCCGCATCCACGAACCGGTACAGCAGCAGGTGGAGTGGATGGCACATGCCCGCCTGCCCCTCCGCGTGAATGTAGGTTCCGCAGCCTATCCATGGGTTCCATGCGAAACTGTGGCCGTGGAGCAGGCTCTCGCGGTAGGCCCAGCGAACGGGATAGTGATACCAGATCAGGTCGCCGAACATTCGGTAGCCGCCCCGTATCAGCGGCATGGCCATCCAACCGGCCAGGGATGTGGCTATGGCCAGCACTTCGAGCATAAGCAGATAGTCGAACACCCGCTGCAACTTGGAGGGATTTGTGTGCATCAAGCGAGCCCTGTTTGCTCCTCTTCGGTGCCACCGATTCTATTTGCGTATTCCGACGATTCCGCCCTCTTG
>CAIXUF010000689.1 GCA_903922535.1 Candidatus Hydrogenedentota bacterium | reverse complement strand
GCCGGGATTCACCGTCATCAGCAGGACAAAGTCGATCCGGTCAAGCACATACTCGAGCGCGCTGAGCGGCGTTGCGGGGTTGAGCGCCGCACCGGCCTTCATGCCCAGATCGCGGATGCGCGCCAGGATGCGGTCGAGATGCACCGCCGACTCGACGTGCACCGACACCATCCACGCGCCCAGTTCGGCCATCTGCTCGATGAAGAATTCGTTTCGGTCCACCATAAGGTGCGCGTCGAAGGGCATGGAGGTTTTGCCGCGCAATTGCTTGAACGCCTCGAAGCCGAGTGGCATGTTGGGCGTGAAATGGGCGTCCATCACGTCAATGTGCAGCAGGTCGGCGTTGACCTCCTCCAGGCGTCGCACGCTTTCCTCCAGGTGCAGCAGGTCGGCGCACATGATGGACGGGGCCACGAGCAGCTTGCCGGCGCGCAGATCAGGCTCATGGGACCTGGGCGTGGAGACCTCGATGACTGGAACAGTTCTGGGTTTGGGTGTCTCGGCGAAGACCTCACGGATGTGGCCGATGGACGCGCGCAGCATTGTTTCGAGCTTGCAGTCGCTGTAGTCGCGGCCCAGTTTCGGCCCGCCGATTTCCAGATAGGCAATTTGATTCTTGAGGGGAATGACCGCGTTGTGCGCGTGCAGCAAATCGCGCACCCGCGCCAGATCAACGATGCCCCGCGCGCGTTCGGCCTCGCTGAAGCCGAAGGTGGAACTGAAGATCGCATCCGTGTTTTTCAGGTGCAGTTCGGCCAGCCAGGGCAGCGAGGCCGTGATGAGCTGTTCCGGCGTCTCGCGCACCATACCATCGTGGTCGGCCCACCCGTGCGACGTGTCGATGCAGAAGCCGATTCCCGACGTTCCCGGTATGGCCCGGTGATGCGCTTCCAGTTCCTCGGCCATGGCCTGGATTTCGGACATCAGCGTCGGCGGCTCGGCCAGGCACGACATGGGCTCGATGGTCAGCATATCGACGCCGACCTTGCCTGCGTGCACCATCAGTTCCTTCATGTTTGCCACGTAGCGCGCCGTGGCGGCGGTCTTTGTGCCCATCTCGTCGCGCAGAATGGCACCGGGGTTGCTTCCCACGTGTTTCGCGCCGACCAGCGCGCCCACCTCGATCAGCCGCGCATAGTTGCGGCGGGCCACGGCCTCCCAGCCGACCTCGTTGCGGAAGAACCCGCCCAACTCACGGTGCGCCGTGAATATGCTGGAAATGGAAATGCCGAACTCGTCCGCCTGTCTGCGCAGACGGATGAACCATTCGTCCGGCAACTGGTAGATCTCAAAGAAGGTACCCAGTTGCAGATGACGGACGTCCTCATCGGCCATGATGCGGAACAGCCATTCGTAGGTGTACCGGTATTCAATGGGATCCGATTTTACGCCGATTTCGATTTGGAACTTCTCGCCGCTCATGAAGCTTTGTCTTTTCCTTTCATTCGTCTGCTATCGCAAGGCGGGCCGTGATGGCCGTCCCGGAGCCGACGGGACGCCGGCGCTCCCAGTAAGGCACGGATCAACGTCGCCAGCTATTTCTCAGGCACCCAACTCCGCTCAATTTGCTCCAGCGTCATGCCCTTTGTCTCGGGCACGGCCATCGACACAAACACAATGGACACAACGCACATTGCGCCATAAATGAAGAAGCTGTACCCCGCCAGATGCTCCATGAGCCACGGGGAGGTCTGCGACACGATGAAGCACGCCGTCCACAGGCACAACGTGGCGATGGACATCGCCGTGCCGCGCACGCGGGTGGGATACACTTCCGCGAGCACCACCCACACCACCGGACCCATCGCCACGGCAAAGGACGCAACATAGGCCAGCACGAACACAAGCGCCAGCGGACCCTGCAACCGGCCCAGCGCATAGGCGCCGCCCAGCAGGAACATCGAAATGCCCATTCCAACCGAGGCCAGTTGCAGCAGCACTTTTCGCCCGATACGGTCCACCACCCAGATGGCCAGCACGGTGAAGCCCATGTTCACCGCGCCGACAATCACCGTCTGGTAGAAGGCCGAGGTGGACGACGCGCCGAGGCTCTTGAAGATGTCCGGGG
>CAIXUF010000688.1 GCA_903922535.1 Candidatus Hydrogenedentota bacterium | reverse complement strand
GCGGTGGCGCAGATTCGCGGGGTGGATCTGGCGGGCGTCTACGCGCTTAAGGGGGCGGAGGAACTGGCCGCCGTTGCCAACGCCAGCGGCATCGGCCCGTGCAAGGTATACGGTTCGGTCGATGAGATCTGCCGCAACGTGGACGCCGTGGCCGTTTTCGCGCCGAACATGGCCCGGATACAGTTGATGACTGAGATTGTCGCCGCGGTGAAGGCTGGGGCCGGACTCAAAGGCATCATTTGCGAAAAGCCCCTTGGCCGCACGGTGGCGGAGGCCACGCAGATTGTGGAACTGGCCAAGTCTACCGGTATTCCCACGGCGTACTTTGAGAACCAGGTGCACATGAAGGGCATCCGGGCACAGATGGACCAGTTGAAGTCTGTGCAGGCCCAGATGGGGCCGCTGGCGCTGGCGCGGAGCGCCGAGGAGCACTCCGGTCCGCACGAGCCGTGGTTCTGGGACCCGACCCGTCAGGGCGGCGGCGTGCTTTCCGACATGGGCTGCCACAGCATCGCCGTGGGCTGGTACGTGCTTAATCCCATCGGCAAGCCGGTCGATTTCCTCGAACCGGTCTCTGTCAGCGCCGTCACGTCGCTGCTCAAGTGGGGCGTGCCGAAGTACCGCGACGAACTGATGAAGCGGATGGGCGTGGACTACAGCAAGACTCCGGCGGAAGACTTTGCCACGGGTATCGTCACGTTCAAGAATCCGGAGACGGGGCAGCTTGTGCAGGCTCAGTTTACCAATTCCTGGATGTATGACAAGCAGGGACTGCGCCTCATGATGGACGGGCTTGGGCCCGGCTACGCGTTTGAACTCAATTCGCTCAAGTCGCCGCTGGAGATCTTCATCGGCGATCAGGCGGCCGAAGCCGCCTCGGACGCTGAACTGGCCCTTGAAAAGTCCACAGCCAGCCGCGGGCTGCTCGCCGTCGAGACCAATGAGGCCGACCTGTACGGATACGTGGATGAGATTCAGGATGCGGTGAAATGCTTCAGCGAAGGCCGGGACGGATTCCTGAACTTCGCCTATGGCGCAAAGATCACGATGCTCTGCCAGGCGGCATACATGGCCGCGGAAAAGGGCAAGATCATTGACCTCACGGATGCGGCTGTTCAGGAAGAGTTGAAGACGTACACGTCGCTGATCGCGCAGGGGCGCGGGGGAGAAGTGCTCTTCTAGTTGCCAGGGGATGGTTGACAGTTGACCGTAAAGATAATTCCGCCCTCTCTGGAGTTTCCGGGAGGGCGGTTTCTTTTACTGGGAGCGCCGTCGTCCCGCAGGCTGTATTGACGAACACAGCCGACTAGACGCCATCGCTCCCAGTAGAGGTACTTCCCCTCCCACTGCTGAGACTACTTTTGGGCCACCGCCTTGTCTTTGGCGGCCAGGGCCTTTTCTATGGCGGTTACCACATCCGCGGAATCTGGGGCTACTTTTGGGTGGAAGCGGCTGAGCACCGTTCCGTCAGGTCCGATGAGGAACTTGGCGAAGTTCCACTCTATGTCTCCTGAATGTCCGGGGTCGGTTTTCTCGGAGGTCAACCAGGCGTACAGCGGGGCGATGTCTTCGCCCTTGACGGAAATCTTGGAGAACATGGGGAAGGTGACGTTGTATTTGGTGGAGCAGAACATTTTAATTTCCTGGTCGGCGCCTGGTTCCTGACCGAGGAAATTGTTTTGCGGGAAGCCCAAGATCACGAAGCCACGGTCCTTGTACTTTTCGTAGAGGGCTTCGAGGGCGGTGTACTGCGGGGTCAGGCCGCACTTGGAGGCCACGTTGACGATCATCACGACCTTGCCTTTGAATGTGGCCAAGTCAACCTCTTTGCCGTCTATGCCTTTCGCTTTCAGGTCGAGCGGACTGGACACATTGGGTGGTTCGACGGAAAGGGTGTTCATGGAAATGCCCACCAAGGGCGCTATAACGCTTGCGGCGGACACCAATTTCGCAAGAATTGACATGGTTAATCTCCTTTTTAGCGTCAACAAGCGGGGGTGTTGGTTTCTTCCTGAAGGGGAACGGCTGGGAAGTATGGGAGGCGGTTTACAGTTTACAGTTGAGGCGACAAAGAGCGAAACCGGGTTCGGGGATCGGATAAGGGAATTGTTCTGTGCCATTTTTTTTCCCCTGCCCCCGTGCCCTTATTGCT
>CAIXUF010000687.1 GCA_903922535.1 Candidatus Hydrogenedentota bacterium | reverse complement strand
CCAATCCTCGCTGGTCAGGTCACTATTCCCGTCCAACTGCGCCAGTGCGCGGGCGAGGTGGTAGCGGCGGTTTTTCTCCAGATGCAGCATAGCGACCGGGATTTGCCTGGCGGTCCAGAACAACATGGCCTCTTGAAGCATGAAGCTCTTGTTGCTGCCAGGATCGCCGCAGATGACGGCCACTGTACCCGGCGCCGTCGGTTTAGCCATGCGGGTCAATGCCGGCCAGGGCCACGCGATAGATTTACGTCGGCCGCCGATGGTGTCCTCGATACAGGCCAAAACGTCTAGGCTGGGCGTCGTGTTCCGCTCCGTCGGCAATCGCAGGATCGACTCCATGCGACTGGAGGTTTCGGACATGAACGCATCGATTTCGCCGTCGATGCCGCCGCTGTTTATTCGGGCAAGAGTCTCCTGAGCTGCGCCGGCAAGCCTACGAAGGCGGGCCTTGTCCCGCACAATCTTCGCGTAGTACATCGCATTGGACGAATCTGGAACGCCATCCACCAGGGCGTCGATGTATTCCATCGCCTCGGCGTCGGTCGGCTTGTCGATGACTTTACACAGTGAGCCACGTGATTCGAGGGCGGCGCGGAAGGTCACAAGGTCCAGCTTACCCCACATGGATGGGTGATCTGCGATGTAGGCGGCGGCCTTGAAGATTTGGGAATGGGCCGGTCGGTAAAAGTCGTCTGGCCCGATCATCGCCTGAATTTTGGTCAGGCAGGCTGGGTCGAGCAGGATCGAGCCCAAAACGACGGCCTCGGCGGAAAGATCATGCGGCGGTGTTTGGGTTATGGCTTCCATGCCGGATCTTTCCTCGCCTGAATTTCTTGTTCAATTTCGGCCAGTTCTTCCGGCGTCGGCATTCGCCCGCCCGCTCGGTTTGGGTCGCCTATGCCGTCCGGGTCGTCGTCGGGTTCGTCCAGCCAACCCTGACGCCGCAACCAAGTGGCCGGGTACGGGACGAACTGGCCGCCATCTTTCGTCCACTGGGGCGAGTGCCGCTGGTGCTCGATGGCGATCAGGACGGTTTCAACGTCCGGGGCTGGCTTGGCGGCCTGCCATGCCTTCCATGCGTCGCCCTTGGCCTTCTTTCGCGGGTAGGCTTTCCAGAAGGCGTCAAATTCGGGCGAGTGGCCGGTTGCTTCTTCCGCTGGCTTTTGCCCCCCCTCCTCCGGGCCGTTCGGCTTTCGTGCGTGAGCACCAGTAACCGTAACAGAATCAGAAACAGAAACAGAAACAGAAACAGTACCAGATGCTACAATTCCGTGCGTGACCCGTTCGGCTTCCGAACGGAATCCGGGTAGTCCTTTCTGCCAAACAACTTCCGATAGAGTTCCATAACTAAACCTCCGTTTGTAGTCACGGCGTAATGCCTGGTGCTTCTGGAAGGCGTCCGGCCTGAACAAAACGACTATTCTGCCACCGAAAACACCCCGATATAAGAACTCGGAAGTCACCAAGTCATCAATGGCCGCCGCTACTTTTTTGATCGTCATTTCCGGCATGAGGGAGAAGCATTTGCCCTGCACCACCTGGGGCTCGCCGGCCGCCAGCCCTGCGTCGTCAGTGATCGTCAAAAGCCGGTCGAAGACCAAATTGGTTACGACACCAAGTTTGGCCAGCCCGGCCTCTTCTCCGATGGAGTCAACAAGAACTCGTCTGTTCATCTCACACCATCCTTGGCGCGAAGAAAAGGCCCAGTCAACGTGGCGATAACCATGCTGCCGTTAGGCAGGCAAAGTACACGCTGGCCAGGCCAGTTTCGGAATGTGCAGTCAGCAGCAACATGATTATCGCGGGAGCCACTATACCGCTGCGGCCCGGATTTTGTCAAGACCATGTTTCAACCTTCCTTGGCTAGTTCCTTCCACGCCCTCATCAGCCTGGGGCTACGCAGCACTTCCGTCCACTTGCGGCAGCCATAACGAGCGGCGAAGGCTTCCCACCGGCCAGCGGGCGTCACCGGGGTAGATCGTTGATCCTGGGGCATTGTGGCGCGTTTTTGGGGTGTTGTGTCGGTCATATCGAACTCTGGGCCTCGTGCTGCATAGATGGTCGCCTTTGCGGGAACAGCGGCCTTCCCTGCGCCGCCAGTTGCTCGTACATGGCAATGCGATCTTCATGGCCGGGCGGCGGAAGTTCGCCAACGTCACGCTGGGCATAGTGCCACGCACGGCGCCGCTCCCCCTTGCGTCCAATGCCCATGCACGCCTTGGAGCAGAACCGGCGAAGCTCCCATTGCTCCCATGACGTGTGTTCCGGCTTGTGGATCGTGGCGCCGCAGACCTCGCACATTTTGACGGATGGCGTGTTGTGGGCGATCATGCCTTCGTCCTCTCCCTGATAAGTTCCATCCCCCGGCAGATCGCGGCATGCTCGGTGGGAAAGCCTACTTCGTCTTTCATGCCT
>CAIXUF010000686.1 GCA_903922535.1 Candidatus Hydrogenedentota bacterium | reverse complement strand
TTGAGATTCTTGCCGTCCCAATCCACGACGTAGCCGGCTTTTTCGTCGCCTACCGCGGTGAAGACGATCCTGCTACCATCGTGGGTGATCCAGGGGTTCGCACATACCGAAGGATTGGGGACAACCACACGTTCTTCGCCTTCCTTGGTGTCTAGGCACATCACGATGCCTCGCTCCCGGTTGCCCCGCGTCCAGACAATCTTGGCCCTCCGGCCCGTCATCTGCAGCACCTGTTTCGCCGCGCGCCTCCGTAGTGCCAGATGTCCAGCTTCGATCTGCTTTCGCGCGGTGTCGAAGGCAGTGGCGTCCAGCTTCCCATTCGCCCCGGCAAAGACGATATGGCCCCATTGCCTGACGTCCTCCAGGCGGCCGCTCGGCATCAACATCCACGACGATTGTTCCGTGATGGGAGGGGCGAACTTGTCGGGCCGATCCATGCGCGAGAGGTTGAGGCCCCAAACATCGCCGGGCTTCGGACACGCCGTGCCGAGCCCCTTCCAGGGCAGGCGAAGGCGGGCGCGCCACCCGGCGCCGGTGCGGGAAACCTCGGACTCCAGTCCTTCGACATCCCCCTTCACGTCCCCGTTGCGCGTGTCGTAAACCACGCCGCCGGCCGACACCTGCACCATGACCATGTTATTCTCGGGGTCATGCGTGTGGCCAATGTCCAGCCACACAGAGACACTGTCATCCTGTGACAGCTTGCTGTTGTCGCGCCCCTCCTGCTCCGCCGCAATCCCGTCGTCGACGCAATCGAAAACAACTTCCAGGCCGTTGCTGTGCCAGCTCACGATCGCGCTCGTGAGTTTCTTCGCGGCAAGGCCATTGTCGACGCCATCGAGGACGCCTTCCAAGTCGCTCGAATCACTGTTCAGTACGAGGCTTGCAAGCGGCTTCGCGGGCGGACCGGATTTTGCGCCGCCGGCGGTAAGGACGTAAAAACCGGAGATTGTGACCGGCTGCATCTCGTACAGCACGATCACGCCGCCCGTCTTGGCCAATGCAATTGCATCGCCCGCGGCCGCCGGCTCCGCCGCCCACGTGTTGCAGGCCAACCAAGCCAATGTCGCCAGCGTTGCCAACGTCATTGTTCTCATCTTCGATTCGTCCTCTTCCGACCTGTATGAGGAAGGTGCGGCGCTACGTTCCGGCCCGCGCGTTCTTCTGTTGCCACTCGTAAATCGAGGGCGGGTCCGCTTTGGGGCGCGGCGGGAAGTCCGCGGCCGCCAGGTTGGTGGAAACCGCGGGGAGCGCCCGGTTGCCGCGATCCACCTCCGTAGCGGCGGCGCCGTCCACCACCGTGCCGTTGCCGCCGTAGAGCGTGTTGTCGAGCACCTCGAATCCCACGCAGTCCGGCGTGCCCAGGAGCAGCATCGGCCATTTGCCGGTCCGCAGGATAAATGTGTTGTGCCGGACGATGGCATCGAAAAAGCCGCCGTCGGCCCGGAAACCCGGCCCGTTGCCGACGACGAACCGGTTGTGCAGGAACAGCCAGTTTTCGCTGGCGCCACGCCCATACACCCCGTCCATGGGAGAACTCACATCGCAGTTGTAAACGACATTGCGCGGCCCGTTGGGACCGTGCGTAGTGTCGTGTGAAGGAGTGGAATACATGCCAAATCCGTAAGAGCCGTAATAGCCGTTGTTCGAGTCGTTCGAGCCGGAGGGACCGATTGTACAGTTCTCGAAAAGGTTCTCGGTGCTCCAGCCCGCATGCCACTGCGCGTCGCTGCCCTCGAAGACGCTGTTGCGGATCACGTTGCCCTGCGAGCCGAACTGGACCTGAGGCGCGTGCCGGAATCTGTGCCACACGGTATTCTCCATCAGGCAGTCCCAACCATAGGAGAAGCCCCCGTAACCAAACCATTTCTCGCTGGGCCCCCCCCGCATGCACAGCGGCATCGAAACCGTCGAACTCGCAGTCGCGGACCTCGCACCACTTGGCCGCGAGAAAGTGGACTCCGGAAAGGCCGCATTTCAACACGTTGACGCGCCGCGCCCAGCAGTTCCAAGCCCAATGAGAACCCACCGTGGTGAACGCCATCCTGCACCTGTGCTCAAACGTCACGTCCTCCAC
>CAIXUF010000685.1 GCA_903922535.1 Candidatus Hydrogenedentota bacterium | reverse complement strand
TCGGCACTCAGGGATGAAGCGTAGTTGCCTGCCCCGGCAGGTGGGGGCCACTCAACGCCCCACGGATAGACCCTCTTGCTCTTCGATGCCTTGTCTTTCGGTGTGCCGCCGCCCTCATCGGCCAAGCCCAGTCCCGGGTGGCCACGCTCGCCTGGATCGGACGCGTCTTTGGCTTTCTCATCATCCTCGGCGGTTTCTTTTTGCTCTTCAAGCCGCTGGCCATGTTCGAGAAGACGATGGAATACCTGGGAAATCTCTTCACGTTGGGAGGGCGTGCGCTGACGTTTATTCTAAGCGTGATGCTCTCGCTGTTGGTGATCGGCGCCGGTTGGGGGTTAACGCATCTCGGTGTCGGCACCGCCGTACTGATCCTGGTCGTAGTGGTGGTCGCGTGGGGGATCAGGATGGCCCGCCGCATGCCGGCGTTGTACAAAAAGTGGGAAGATGCCATTACCAATGAGGAAATGAATCCGGCGGAAAAGCAATAATTGCCCCCCGCGCACCACCGCCATATGCTAACGGCACTTCGTAACCCACTTGAAGTCGGCCCACAAGGGCTGTCTTTTTAACGCCGCTCGCTTTTCGTTCGTTAGGAGAACCCATCATGATGAAAAGAATCCTTGCCCATTTACTCGCCCTCACGCTGCTTGCGATTTCCTCCTGGGCCGCCGCACCCACACCGCCCGCGACGACGACGAAGCCGGCGAGTATGCCGGCGGCGGAGGTGACGACGGATGCGGCGACGATGGGCAAGGACTATGGGGCGGACGAGAAGGCGGCGGATGGGAAGTATAAGGGGAAAGTGGTGGAGATTTCGGGGTTTGTGGTGATGCCGGGGTCGCCGGTGAACGGTTCCGCAATGGCACCGGGGCCGAATTTCTGCGTGATCGGGGAGACGAAGGATGCGAATGCGTTTGGGGGCGGGTCGATGATTCGGTGCTATGTGGCGACAGTGGACAATGGCCGTTGCAACGCTCTGGGGCAGGGGCAACCGATCACGCTGCGCGGGAAATGCGATGGGAAAAACAAGGACATGGCGATGTTCATTGATTTGAAGGACTGCGGCATCGTGAAGTTGGGGGATGATCCGACGCCGTCGCTGACGGCGGAGGAGTTGGCGGCGGCGTATGCGAAGGACGCGAAGGCGGCAGGACAGAAGTTTGGCGCGCCGACGATGATCATTGTGAAGGGGAAGGTGACGAAGCTGGACAAGGAGAATTTCACGGTGTGGATGGACGCGGGGAAGGGTGCGGACGGGAAGGCGGTGAGCGTGCATTTCACGGTGTCGTCGCTGGTGTGGGACGATGCGGAGAAACATGCCGTGGGGACGGCGATTGCGATCAAGGGGGAGACGACGGGGGAGTTGAAGGACGGGGTGTTGGAGGCGATGTTTGGGTTGGTGTTGCCGTGAAGGAATCGGCGCGCCACACCACATTGGTTCGCACGGCGTTGGCTGCCGGCTTTTGAGAGGGGACCTATGGAACCGCGAAAGTTTTCACCCTTTTTCTATGTGGGGGCGTTGCTGTGTTTGGTCCTGCCGCAGTTTACGGTTTCGTGCGCGAATCAGCCCATGGTGACCTTGTCCGGGTACCAAATGATGTTTGGAATGGAGGGCAGTCCGGTGGCGCCCATGGCAGCGGTT
>CAIXUF010000684.1 GCA_903922535.1 Candidatus Hydrogenedentota bacterium | reverse complement strand
TGGAGGATCAGTTTGGCAAAATGGAGCATGTTCGGCTCTATCGCGGAGACATCCTAAACCACAGCCTTGGGGAACTGGTCAACGAATACCTGCCCGGCGCGACCAGTCTAAAAATGGTCTCCAATCTCCCCTATTACATCACCACGCCGATACTGTTCCATTTTCTGGAGGCGCCCGTCTTCTTCTCGCGCCTGGTCATCATGGTCCAGTTGGAGGTCGGCCAACGCATGGTGGCGGCGGTCAACACACGGGATTATGGCGTGCTCACCATAGCCGCCGCATTGCGCGCCGAGGTGGACCTCGTCCACCGCGTGCCCGCCACCTGCTTTGTGCCGCAGCCCAAGGTGGACAGCGCCATTGTGCGTTTCAGGCTCCGGCAGCCCCTCCCCATGCCCGAATCGGAAATGCGCTTCGTGATGCGGGTCGTGCGGGCCGCATTCAGCCAGCGACGCAAGACGCTGCGCAACGGGCTGACCCATTCGGGCGCGTTCGGCGCGCCCAAAGAGTCGGTTATCGAAGCACTTGAGGCCGTGGGCATCGATCCGGGACGCCGTCCGCAGACCGTTTCGGTGAAAGACTGGATCCTGCTTGCCGCGGAAATCCGCAAAAGACTGCCCGAGCCGGAAAAGGCGGACGAAATCGTTCCCTCAGACAACTGGACCGAATAGCAGACGGCAGGTCCATTCGTGGCCCGTGCCCCAAGGCGCCTGAAGGCATTCCCAGGCCGAATAGGCCGAAATGGCCACCGCACAAGCCAGCACTCCCCATCCGATCGGTGAGCGCAGACGCTCGAAGAGCGGAACCCCCAACAGCAGCAGCACCGGGACGGACCCAATGTACCAGCGGAATCCGTAGGACGCGCCCCCATAATTGTTGGTGCTCTTTACGTAATAAGCAGTGAGCACAACGAAGGCACATGCCGCCAGTGCCACCGGGACGCGCATGCTAGAAGCTCCACGGAGCAGCGTCACCCCCACCCCCAACACCGATACAAACATGACAGGAAACAACAAAAACAGACCGAAACGACCAAAAGTGATATGGAACAGATAAAGGGCGCGCGGCTCGTTGAGCGCATCAATTCCCAAGGGGTTGCGCCAGTAGGAGGACTCATAGAGGTAGACGCTGCCCCGCATCTGGACCGGGCGAAGGTCGCCCGTGGCCAGCAGTAACCCGCCAAGATGGGCGAACAGAGGCAATGCCGCACCCACAGGGACCCAAAGAAATGTCTTTCCGGGGAATTGCCATGCGAGCAGGACAGCGGCAACAGCGGCAAAAATAACTGTCGGCAGGTCAAGAGCAAAAACCAGCGCTGAACAGAATCCAAAAGCGGCAAAGCGCCAAGCCGCAGGCGGTCGTTTGCCCGTTCCCAGAGCAAGCGCGAAATAGAGCGCGGCCATCAGTGCCGCTGCTGCCGGGGTGTGGTTGTTCAATTGCTGGGCGTACCCGGGAAGCGGCGATGCAAAGGCGAGCAGGGCCAGGGGAACCACAGCCCGCACTGGGTTGCGGACGAACAGCGACACGGCGGCGGCGAAGAAAGCCATTCCCACAGCAAAGCTGGCCTGGCATAGGGTGAACACCATGAAACTCAAGATGGGCCGCAGATCATCCTTGTTCTCCAGATTCAGTCCAGCCGTGTGACGCAGAAGCACATATTCCCCCGTCATGAGCAGCGACAGCAGTGGCGGTTTGCTTGACACGAGACGGCCATTCACCATGACCTTGTCAACGCACTGCGCCTCGAAGGGATTTGGGGGAAGATCGGCGGGACGGTCAATGCGCCATGTGCCGTCATGGACCAGCGCATAGACGGTCGCCAGGCGGCTCGTGACCGTGTCGCCGACGAAAAGGCCGGGACGCGACAAAGCGCCAAGTATCGCGGAAGCCGCAATAACCGCTGCGAAGAGGAGAACGCGCAACGTGCCCAAGGGCGCGTTGCGCGCAAGTGCTTCAGTGCGTGGGTTGGGCATCATGCTCCCTGTCTCTCTTATTCGGTATCCTTGCCCGTGATCTTCGACCACGTCCGCTTGAACCATCCGGGTTTGCTTTCCGCCGCAGTTATGCGCACGGTCTCATCACGCCGGGGAATCCATTCGCCAGCGACGTTCTCTTCGGTCTTGGCCGCCACGTAAAGGCTGCCGAGACGGTGCCAGCGCCCGTTGCGCAGTTCATAGTTCAACGTTTCGGTGCCTGTGTCCCTCAGGAAATTGTCATCGCCCTCCGCCCTGTCCCGTTCGCGGTACATCCGGGTGCTGAAACGAATCTTGTTTGCCTTGACCTCGGCGATGAACGGCCGTGTGCGGGAGTCATTGTCGCGGAGCTGAACGTCAAACTTGTCGGATCCGTCAGGATACTGCACATATTCCTTGTAGAAATAGGGGCGCTTGTGGACCAGGTCAGGCGTGGCTTTGCTGCCGCGGCGCAGTTCAGACTGAATGTATCCCCTGACCGTGTCCTGAAGGCGCGATTCAGCCTCGTCCTTTGACGCGGCCGCAACCGGGCCGTCCGTAGCGTTTGCCGCAACCTCCTGTTTGCCCCCGCTTTCACCACCCCCGAACCAGCCCTTCACGGTGCTGCAGGAGGACAGACTCAAAAGCATCGCCGCCGAAAGCAGCAAACCCATAATACGTGCAGTCATTGATCGGAAACCCTTTGCATGGGCGCCATGACGCCCGTTGTTGTTTGCATCCCAGTCCAGACTATAGCACATTTAACATGGGGGCCAAACTCAATTGGCAGACACGGGCATCATGACCCTCGCCATGAGTGATCTGGGCGTGCTGGCGCTGGAGACGATCTTGGGGTCGTCAAGCCGGACATAATTGGATGCGATATGTTTTATGATGAACCGGTTCTGCAAATAGTCACCCTCGGACACCGTCTGCTCACGTTCGGCTATGTTTGGGTTGTTCAGCCGGAACGTTGCCGTCTTCTTGGTCTGATCCACGCTGGCCAGGACGAACTTGTAGCAGTTGAGTTCCTGGTTGACCGTGTCCATGAGCTTGATGATGCGTTCGTCGGTGTCTTTCATGCCGATGCGCGAGGCGTCTGTTGACGCCGAATCCAGCGCGGTGCGGTCGTACGGTATTGCGTGGAGGCGTCTTTCGACATCCTCGACAAACTTCACCCGCATCGTTTCCGCTATGGCGCGGTATTCGGGTGTGTCATTTTGCTTGACCGCCGTGAGCGCCTCTTCCAGTGCCTCCACCACAGGTTTCCCGGCGGCCAGCATCTCAACCGCGCGGTTGGGATAAACAGCGGTCTGGACCTTGTTGCGCAGTTGGTATTCCGAGTATTTCCGGTGCGCAAGGCTGCCGCCAAACCAAAGGATGGCCAATCCCACAATCGCCGCACCGCCGAACATCGCCCTGCGCGTCCATTCCTGCGCCGCCGACGGCATCTCGGGACGGCGGCTGGTCGAAAGATCATCAAGCCCCAGCGATGACGCCAAATCATGCCGCGCCGTGTCAAGCGGCGGGAGTGAGGCCCCCCCGGAGGCGGTCCGGTCAGCGGACGCTTTCTTTCTGCCAAACCAACCCCGCCGCTGTTCCCGTTCGCGGGCCTTGGCGTCGGAGTTTGCCTTTTCCTCAGTCATGAACGACTCGAGCGCCTCTTTCACGTTGCCAGAGACGGTATAGTTCGAGTGCGCCTCGCCTCCCAAATCCTGAACGGTGAGGACTTCCGTTTCCTTGCGCGGCTTTCCCACGGTGGACCCGCAATACCGGCACCGGTTCGCCAGGATGCTGATGGGCATCCGGCATTCCGGACACAGCCGCATCGGATCTTCGCCGCGAATTATCTTTTCAGAGCCACCTGCCATGATTCTCCCTCAAAGGCCTGTTCATTCGGCGCATCCCGAACGCACACAGTCTAACCCTAAACTTCCAACCCACCACCCATCC
Source organism: Candidatus Hydrogenedentota bacterium (assembly GCA_903922535.1). The sequence goes on along the minus strand of CAIXUF010000684.1, from coordinate 13,352 downwards.
GGCTTGCGGACGGCACAATATCTTTATGCTTCGCAGAATAACCGTTTTTCGTTTTCAATGCAAGCAGAACACACAATAAACGCCGGTGTGGCCGACCGGGACGACAGGCAATGGGAACCTGCCATTGTCGGCAGACTGGGCGGTCGCATGGCTCGCCGCCCGGCAGGCGCCCAATCCACCGCACACTCAGATGGGTTTCAGGGAGAAGAGACGCGTTTCCCCCGCGCGCAGCGGAAGCAGAAATCCGTCCTTTTGGACCCATCCGATGGAGGAATCAAAGAGATCCACGATGTCATAGAAACCACCCAGGGCGACGGTGCGCTTGCCCGCCTGGCTGCCATGCACCGCGAGCAGATGCCCCGACGCATAGACGGCGTCGTAGAAGTTGTCGTCTCCAGGCTGCACGAAAAGCGGCTGCTCCAGGATGCGGAGCAGTTCGCAGACAAGGGCGGGCGCAATGCCCGGTTCGGCGACATAGACCGAGGTCCAGCCGCTTGGCTGGGGTTTCACCGCAATGCTTGGCTTGCCCGAAGACTTGTACTGTGCCAGCACGTCCGCTTCGGGATCGTCAACATAGAACAGCGGATTCCAGGTCTCCGGCTGGCCAAGGACGGCATTCTCGGCAAGGAACTGTCCGGGGATCATGAAGACGGAGGAACTCGTGGCGGGCTTGTCAAAAGTTTTCACGGTCATGCCGGTGGTGGCGGAGATGTTGGCCGCCGCGGCGCCGGTGTCGATATAGCCGGGCGCGTACAGCCAAATGGCGCACGCCTTCTCCCGGCCGAGGCGGTCTTGAAGACTGGTCCGGTCTGCCGCGGAAAGCCGGAACGCGTTGGTGAAACAGTACACCGGTGCGGGAGGCACCAGGCCCTCGATGACGTCCCGAAGGAGGACGAAACGCGCCGGAACGCCGGCCCGGAGCACGGCATCGCGTCCCCCGTTCAACAGCAGCGTATTTACCTTCACATCGCACTGTTGGTAGAAACGCGAGTCCTCATCCACCACCACGTTGACGCCGACGGAGGCCGAACTGGCGGGTTCCCCCGGCAGGGGCGCGGGATGGGCGGCATAGATCTCGCGCATGCGTCCAAGCTCCGCAAACTGTTCCTTGTCGTGCAGCCAGCCCTCCCCGTTGGGGTCGGACCACACGAGCCCGAGTCCGTTGACAAGCGCGGCGGAGAAATTGCGCCGTTGCACGTCGAAAATGTCCTCGGCGCGGACGCCGCGCATCCGCGAGAACTGTCCCGTGCTTTCGTCCCGCCGCACACCGGTGCGCGTGTCGTCCAGCAGCATCCAGGTCCGACCCCGCGCCGTAAGGCTGTGGACGGGACCCATGAATCCGCCAACGCCCCCGAGACCCCGGTCCACAGAGGAAACGGGACTGATGAAGCCGTCAAGGTCGCTTTGAAGCAGATTGCCCAAGGCGAATTGTCCTGCCGAGTTGGAGGCAAGTTCAAAACTGTACCCATAACAGGCAAGCAGCATGGGTTTGATGGCGGAGGTTGCGGCAAGATGGGACGCCATGGCGGCAAGGGTGTCCGCCGTAATCTCCGATGTGTAGCGCAGGAAATCCACGGAAGGCTGCTCGCCGGGGAGGTCGAAGAAGACCTGCCCGAGATCGGCCGTGTCCGGGTGCTGGGGGATGTCAACGTCCCCCGCCTTGAGTCCGGGCATTTGCCAAGCCAGGCGCAGTGCGGCTTCCGTCTGATAGTGGCGGAGCAGCCAGTCCCGGAATCCCTGCCGGTTAATCTCGGAACGGTCATATTCCGTCGGCTGCAGCCAGAGGTCGTCTATCAAGGCCCGCAGGACATATCCGCTAATCCGCCGGCTCACCTCGCCCCCCTCGACCGATTCTGTGAGTTTTGTGAGCGCGCCCTTTGCATCCTCAATCCATTGCTGTGAGGAGGCGCTGGGAAGCGGCTGGGGCGTGCCGTTGACAACCATCAGTTCGCCGGGATGCGCCTGGCGCCACGTCTCGTCGGGATTAAGGCTGACCTGAACGAAGAAGGTTGCCTTCGGATCGGCCGCGATGTACCGTTTGAGAACAGACAGCGGGTCCACGGACGCGGCCCCGTTTGACCAGGACAGGGCAACCGGGACGACGTATTGGTGGATGTTGGCCTCCGAAGCCATGGCCACCTCTTCGAGCACGGTTTTCCACGCATCCTCGCCCAGCGGGTGGGCGTAGAAATATACGGGAGGCGCCGTCGGGTCGGCGGCGGGGACCGGCGACTCGGGGGCGGGTTTGGCCTGCCAGGTCGGCGGCTGTTCACTGGCGGACTTGGGCTGGGCCGGGGTTTCCTCCGGAACGGAACGCTTGCCCATCCACACCCCCCCGGCACCGGCAAGGGCCATGAGGACCAGCAGGATGAGAATGCGCAGATAGAACGCTGAATTGTCAGACTTGCCGGTTTCGGACATAGCTGGCCAGTTGCCTCAGGCACTCCGCCCTTTCGCCGAAGGGGGAAATTGCCGAAATTGCCTCGTCAATGAGGGAGTCAACACGGGACCGCGCGCCCTCCGCGCCGAGCAGGCGCACGAAAGTGCATTTGCCCGCGTCTTCAGTCGGATCGGCGGTGTCGATAAGATCATCGGTGATTTGGAACGCCAGGCCGACGGGTGCCGCGTAGGCGGCAAGACGCTGCCCGATGTCGCTGCCGGCGCCGGTCAGCACGGCGGGCAAACGTATCGCAGCCACAAAAAGCGCGCCCGCCTTTTGCGCATGCACGCGCACCACCGTTTCCAGGGGCGCATCTTTCCCGGTCAGCCGGAGATCAAGCTCCTGTCCCGCCACCAGGCCGCGCGTGCCCAGCGCCTCGTCGAGCAGTGCCACGGCCTCGGACGCGTTCTCCGGGTTGCCCAGGGTGCAGGCATTGCGCGCCACCAGTCGGAACGATTCGCTGAGCAGCGCGATGGCGGCCAGAATTGCCGTGGAGTCGCCGTACTTCTTATGAGTGCAGGGACGGCCCCGGCGCAGCGCGGCGTTGTCCATGCAGGGAAGGTCGTCCAGAATAAGAGAAGTCGTGTGGGCAAGTTCCACAGCGCACGCCGCTTCAAAGAAGACCCCGGGACGGCATCCCAGCGCTTCCGCCGCGGCAAGCAGTGCCATGGGACGCAGGCGTTTGCCGCCACCGAACACGGCGTAGCGCATCGCCTCGTGAACCTTTTCGGGGGCGGTTGCTTCGGAAGGCAGGCGCGCTTCCAGTGCCTCATCCACGCGGCGGACGCGGTCACGAAACATTTCAAGCATGTCATCAGCCATGGAGTGCTTCCAGAGGCGGTCAATCATTCCTGTTCCAGGGAGATCCAACCGCCATATTCGGTCAAAGCGCCGGTTTCCCCGGCATGAAAAATACGCTCGGCCACAAACATGATTCGTCCGGGCGGAGCCTCAAGCGCAACTGTTTCCGCCTCGCCGGTGGACAAAACGGCCAGGGTCTTTCCCCCGGCTTCCACACGCACGCGTGTCAAACCCAGGTGAGGATAACAATTCGCATGGAAAACGCGCAACTGTCCCCCCGATGTGTCGATCCATGCCCTGGCGCTCATCGGCCGGACCAAACGTCCTTTCACCCGACAAGGCGCGTACCAGCCGTCCTGGGGCAGTTCCACGCCGGGGCAAAAAAGGCGGTCACGGTGGATCATGGGCCAGAAACGGCCCATCGCAAGGCCGCGTTTCCTGCGCTCGGCACGGTATGGAACTGACGCCGGGAGACTTGTGATCGCGTATATCCAAGCCCGGAAGTGCGCGGGAATGCGCCACCACAGCCCGTCCAGCGCGGCACGGCCCAAGGACCGGGCCTCGGCCAGGGCAATCCAGGGAAGACACTGCGCGATGCGCAGCCAGGGAAAGTTGCGGAGCACAACAAGAAACCGGTTGCGTGTGGCCAGGAAGTATTTGTGGCGCGCCCGGTCGCCCTCCCCCATGGACGCGCTGAACTTGTGCTCAACGACCGCTTCGGGACACGGCAGCACCCTGTATCCGGCGTCCCAAACGCGGAGGCAAAGATCGAGATCGTCCAGATAGATGACGAATTCTTCCGGCAGCAGTCCGGTCTTCTCCAGAACATCGGCCCGAATCAGCAAGGCACCGCCGCAGGCGCCGATGACCGGTTCAAGGCCGTCCCATTCGGGGCCATCCAGACGCCCCGCCCCGATGTCCCAGCTTGCACCGGCACGGCTGCACAGAAGGCCCACCGAGTTGATGACAAAAGGCTGATTGAAGAGCACCATTTTCGGGGCAACCACGCCGATGTCCGGTGAACTTTCGGCGAGCGTGACGGTCTTCTCGAACATGTTGGGAGCGACCCGCGTGTCGTTGTTGAGCAGGAACACATACTTCGCGCCTGCTTCCAGCGCACGGCGCATGCCTGCGTTGTTACCGCCGCTCCAGCCGAGGTTTTCCGGGAGTTCCAAGAATTCCACGCGGGGATCATGGCCATAATCCTCGCGGACAAACGCAACGGAGCCGTCCGTGCTTCCGTTGTCCACCAGCACAAAGCGGACATTTGCATAAGGACTCGCCAAAAGTGAGTCAAAACAGTCGCGAAGATGCTCGCGGCCGTTCCAGTTTATCACCAGCACATATAGCAGGGGTTCAGTCATTTCATGGAAAGTATATCAGAGGAGCCTGTCCCTATCCTTTATCTGTCGCAGTGACCACACTTGAGCTTGGACAGGTTTCAGGCGAAAAAGATTGACAGCCTGCCGCCGGTCGCCGCTATACTTGCATGGCGCGAGGCGCTGCCAGAGGACGCGTCAAAGCAGCGAAGTGCTTAAACCGCCGGATGAGACGAAATCATCCAGGCATGAGGCGGAAACGTTGATCACCGCTGTTCGTATCCTGTGGGCGGCAGGCATGAATGCCTGGATTGCGGCGATGTTTCTCATCACCTGGTTTCATCCCGGAACATTCGGCCCGCTGACCGTCCACCACCTCACGTTCGTGATGCTGATGGAATTCATCGTTGTCCACGCCTCGGGATTTCTGGGGGCGATGGCCGCGCGCGATGAACCGCGCTGGCGGCGTGCGGCCATGTTCGGCGGATTGGCGGCGTTCTATATGATCTTTGCGGCCGGATTTGCCGCGATGTACGGGGGCTTGTGGCCTCTGTGGGCGTTTTGGGGACTGATGTCAAGCCGCTTTCCGACGGTGGTGCTGCGGCCTCCCAATTACCGCGAACAGTCGATCCTGATCGTGAACTGGGCCGTAATGGTTGCGATGTACTTGGGCGGTATATTCCTGACGGCCGTTGTCTCCATTCCCCCACTCGGTGTGACGGCGGCGGTCATCGAGGCCCAGCATTTCAAGGACAAGGGGCTCTGGCCCGAGGAACCGTACCGCGTCATGGCGTTTGGTACCCTGTATTTCGCGGGGCTTGCCGTGCTCGCTGTGGTGAATGAAGGGTTCGCCGTCAGGCGCGCCCGTACGCAGGAAACCCCGGAAAGCGTCAGGAAAACACGAAAAGACCGCCCGTTTTGACACACAAGCGAATACGGCGGTGGAAGGACTACGGCAGCCGGCTCTATTTGCGTCCCTCAAGCTCCTGCCAGCGCTGGTAGAGCGCTTCCATCTGCTTGCGGGCCGTGGTTAGCGCGTCCAGTTTGGCCAGGACCAGGTCGTGGGGCCGCTCATAGAAGCCGGCAACCTGCATCTCCGTTTCCAGGGAGGTCACCTGTTCCTCCACCTCAAGAATAGTCGCCTCAATCCCCTCCAGTTCGTGCTTCTCCTTCCAGGAAAGCTTCATGACCCGGCTGGGATCGTCCCTGCGCAATGGGCTTGAAGCAGGTGCCGCAGCCGCCGTGGCGCGGGCTGCCGCAACCCGGTCCTCCTTGCGCCGTTCGACGAAAAGGAGATAGTCGTCGTAGTTTCCGGTGATTTCGTGGATCTCACCATCGTCGTCAAAGACGAGCAGGTGCGTGCAGATGCGGTTGAGGAAGTACCGGTCATGGCTGACGACCAGCGCGCAGCCGTCGAAGGCGACGATGGTCTCCTCAAGGAGCCGTAGCGTGAAAAGGTCGAGATCATTGGTCGGCTCGTCCAGTATCAGGAAATTACCGCCTCTAAGCAGCCGCCGCACCAGATCGAGCCGGTTGCGTTCGCCGCCGGAGAGGTTCCCCATCGGCATGTGGATGCTTTCCTTGTCGAACAGGAACTTCTCAATATACGCCGGCACGAACACACGGTGTTTGCCCACCTCCCAGAAGCGCGCGCCGTCCGAAACAAAGTCCAGAATGGACTCGGCCGGGTCCACATCGGCGTGATGCTGGTCCACGTAAAGGAAGTGCGTCGTTTCGCCAATGGCCATTTCGCCTTTGTCCGGACGCTCCTGGCCCATAAGCACGCGCAACAGTGTTGTCTTGCCACAACCGTTTGGACCGATGATGCCAACCCGCATCCCATCGCGCATAAAGAACGAGAACCGATGGAACAGTGTGCGCCCGCTGTAGCCGTGCGTGAGCTGGCGCGCTTCGAGAATGTTTTTGCCCAGGCGCTCCGGTTCGGGAATCTCAAACAGAAAGTCCCGGTGCTGCATGGGCGGCCCCTCATCCTTCACGTCCATCAGGCGGGTAATGCGCGCCTTTTGCTTGGTGGTGCGCGCCTGGGCGCCGCGCCGGTACCAGGCCAGTTCCCGACGGATGAGCGCCTGCCGGTTGTCCTCGGACCGGGCCCGCACCTCCTCCACGGCGGACTTCTGCTCCAGAAAGCGGCCATAGCCGCCCGGGAAAGCATAGACGTGGCTGAATTCCAGCTCCACAATCCGGTTGACCACGCGATCGAGGAAATAGCGGTCGTGCGTCACCAGCACGCAGGCCCCCTCATAGCGCTCCAGATACCCCTCAATCCAGGAAATGCTCTGCGTGTCTATGTGGTTTGTGGGCTCGTCGAGCAGCAGCACATCGGGATGCAGGATAATCTTGGTGGCAAGGTCGAGGCGGCGCAGTTCGCCGCCCGACAGCGACGACAGCACCCGGTCTTCGGGTGGCAGGCGCAGCGCACTGGCCACCCGCCGCGACTCCTGCTCCGGATGCCACCCGTCGGCCATGTCCAGGGTATGGTGGAGATGGTCGCACTGTTCCTGAAGTTCACGGTACTCCCAGCAGTCTCCGGGAACGTTCGCCATGCGCCGCATGGTGTCCTGGTACGATTCGAGCAGGTCGTGCAGTTCGGACGCGGCCGCCCGCAGCGCCTCCCCCACGGTCTGGTCCAGTGAAAGACTGCTCTGCTGCGCGAGCAGCGACACCCGGATGCCCTGGGTCACCGTCACCAGCCCCGCGTCGAGACGATCCAGGCCGGCCATGATGCGCAGCAGCGTGGACTTGCCGCAGCCGTTGCGGCCGATGAGTCCAACACGATCCCCGTCGTTGATCGTCATGGACACCCCGTCCAGCACGGGTTGGGCGCCATAATTCTTGACGGCGTTGATTACGCTTAATAATGGTTTGGGTGTCGTCTGCGCGGACATGGATGTGCCAACTTTCGGAGAAACCGGGTTTGTCTGTTTGCCGTGGGCCGGTGGTGGCTGTATTGGGATCGAATGTTACAGCCAGCGCTCAAACCATTCATCCGCGACCTCCAGCGTCTCAGGGGTGACCTCGTCGCCGTCATGGTGCGTGTAATGGTTGAGCGCGCTGTGCGCGCCCAGCAGCTTGTACACCTTGCTCGCCTGGGTGACGGCCTTCTGGCAGCTTTTCGGATTGGCATGCACCGATTCAGAGAGGGAGGTGATCACCTGCAGCGCCGTGGGGGCCGCAAGCGCCAGAATGTGCTCCCAGTCAAAGGTCAGCGCCTCCGGCTTTGTGTGCGCGATCTTCGGGACGAGCACAAAGCTGTCGTTTCCGGCCCAGTGGCCGGGCTTCTTGTCCGTGCTGAAACGGGTGAAGCCGCAGCTTGCAACGCAGGCCTGAACGCGGTCGTCAAAGGCCGCGAGAAGGAGCGCGTTGAAGCCGCCCAGCCCGTGGCCGACCACGCCGATGCGCGTCGCGTCCACGCGCTTCACCTCGGCGAAGACGTCTATCGCGTGCATGTGGTCCGCCAGCATTTTCCCCGCGAGGCTCATGTGCGGATGATCCTTGTAGAAGATCTCCGTGTCAAAGGGCTGCCGTTTGAACGAGACACGCTCCCCGGTCGTGATGGTGTCGATGGCGAAGGTGACATAGCCGCGCTCCGCATAGTGCTGTGCGAAGGCAAGCCGGTGATTGCCGTCGAGCCCCCCCGGCTCGTCCTTGCCGTGCGGCGTCATTCCGTGGCAGCAGAGAATCGCTGGCGACTCGTCCTTGCCGTCCGGAACGAAGAGCCAGCCCGAGACCAGTTCGTCCTCGCGCACGAAAAGGTTCACGCGCTTGCGCGTGAGTCCCCGGGTCTCATACTCCTCCGTCACCTTCATCTGCGGCTCAACGCGCTTGTCCGGAACCGCACCGATGACCGACTCAATGGCGGTCTCTATTTCCTTGCGTCTTTCCGGCCAGCCGAGCAGACTGTTGATTTTGCTCAGGTCTATCATGAACGGTTAATCTCCCGTTTCGTTTACAGCACTCTGACTACATGGTAAGACTCGGGGCACCCCACGTCAAACTTCCCGCGAATCCTTTCGTCGGCTCCGGGCAAGGTCCACCCAGAACCTGCGAAACAGGTCTCCCCCTCCAGTCTTCGGGGGGCGGGCGTTTCTTCCGCCGCTTTCCGTCCTTGCACAGCCTGCGCAGTGGTCACGCAGGCGTGCATGCACTGCACTTACTGTTGTACTGGGGCGCCTGTTCCTTTCGTCTCCTGCCTTGAGACGTGAAGCATCTCTCTTTCGCCTGGTTACCCGCCCCGTGAACAGACCCGCACATTTGTTTATAATGTCCCGACAACACGTGTTCCGCGGTGAATGCCGCGGGAAACGGAGGGCAATAATGCGGAATGGGACGGATGCGGGGACTTTGCCAGAAGCGGTCGAAGATCGCTGGCAGCTCCTGAAATCCGAAATTGAGCGGCATAACCGGCTCTATTACATGGAGGCGGTGCCGGAGGTGTCCGACCTCGAATATGACGCGCTGATGCGCGAGATTCAGGACCTTGAGGAACAATACCCCGCGCTCATCACGCCGGACTCGCCCACGCAGCGGGTCGGCGGCGCGCCGATTGGGGGGTTTCAGACCGTTGCGCACACCGTCCCCATGCTTTCCATCGACAACACCTACAATCCCGCTGAACTGGCCCAGTTTGACACGCGCGTGCGCAAGGGGTTGGACGGTGGGGCACCGGAGTATCTCGTCGAATTGAAGCTCGATGGCGTCTCGATGAGTCTGCGCTACGAGGACGGAATGCTCGCGCGCGCGACCACGCGCGGCGACGGGGTGCGGGGCGACGATGTGACGCAGAACGTCCGCACCATCCGTTCACTGCCTTTGCGCATCGAGAACGCCCCGCCCGTTATGGAGGTCCGGGGCGAGGTGTACATGACCTATGCGGAATTGGAGCGGCTCAACCGGGAACGCGAGGCGGAGGGGCTGGAACCCTATAGAAACCCGCGAAACACCGCCGCAGGGACGCTTAAACTGCTTGATTCCCGCGAAGTGGCCCGGCGCCGGCTCGACATGTTTCTTTATGAGATGGTGCTCAGTTCGGATTCCCTGCCGCCAACCCACGGTGAAACGCTCGATCTTCTGACGCGTATGGGGTTTCCCGTCAACGCCAACCGGACCCTGTGCGCCAACATCGACGGGGTTGTGCGCGTGTGCGATGAATGGCACACGCGCCGATTCACGCTGGACTACGCCACCGACGGCATGGTGGTCAAGGTTAACCGCCGCGCGCAGCGCGACCTGCTCGGCACAACATCCAAGGCGCCCCGATGGGTCATCGCCTACAAGTTTCCCGCCGAAATTGCCCGAACTAAGCTCCTTAGGATTGTGGTGCAAGTCGGGAAGTCCGGTGCGCTGACGCCCGTCGCTGAGATGGAACCGGTTCGTTTGGCCGGTACCGAGGTGAAACGGGCCACGCTCCACAATTTCGACGACCTTGCCCAGAAGGATCTTCGGGAGGGAGATACGGTTGAGGTTCAAAAGGCTGGCGAGATCATCCCGCAGGTGCTTCGGTTCATTCCCGAAGAACGTCAGGCCGACACGAAACCCGCCACCATGCCCCACATCTGTCCCGCCTGCGGCAGCGCGGTCCACAAGGACCCTGACGCCGCTATTCTTCGTTGCCTGAACATGGCGTGTCCCGCCCAGATCAAGGGACGCCTTGAGCATTTCGCCAGCCGCAAGGCCATGGACATTGACGGACTCGGTCCGGCGATTGTGGAGCAACTGGTTGATCATGGGCTTGTGGCGGACGCCTCCGACCTCTATCATCTGGACCGGGGGAAGCTTCTGGACATGGAGCGGATGGGCGAAAAGTCCGCGGAGAATCTCCTTGCCGCCGTGGAGGCGAGCAAGGCCCGCCCGCTTGCGCGGCTGCTCTTCGGGCTTGGCATTCGCCATGTGGGTAGTCGGACGGCGGAAGTTTTGGCCGACCATTTTCGTGACATTGACGCGCTGATGGCCGCAAAGGCCGAGGTGCTGACGGGGCTGTCCGACATTGGCGAGGTGGTTGCCGAAAGCATCGTTGAGTTCTTTGAGGTGGAGGAGAATCGAAACCTCATTCAGCGTTTCCGCGACGCCGGGGTCAGCCTTGCGGACGCAGAGAAGGAGGATGCCGGGCCGCAACCCTTGGCCGGACTCACCTTGGTGGCCACCGGGACGCTGAAGAACTATTCCCGGGACGGCATCGAGGCCCGCATTAAAGCCCTTGGCGGAAAGAGTTCGGGGAGTGTCAGCAAGAAGACCGACTATCTAATCGCGGGGGCGGAGGCGGGTTCGAAACTCGAAAAGGCCAGAACACTCGGGGTCAAGGTCCTTTCCGAGGATGAATTTGAAGACCTGGTGCGCAGCCGGGCGGAGGGGCAGGAATGACCCCCATCTGCGTGAAGTGCCCCGAGAGGCTCGATCAGGAGACGGGACGCATCCTCTTTGAACAGGTCTGTGGCAAGAAGGTCCGTCCGGAAAACGTCGAATTGGACCTTTCCGAAACGCAGTCCATGGACTCTTTTGGAGGCGCTTGGATACTGCGCATAGCGGAACGACTGCGCAGCCGCGGCAAAGAAGCGGTCTGCATTGGCGCGGGGGGCGACGTGGCGGCGTTCATGGCCATGCTCGAACCGGGCATGAAGAATCCTGCGGCCGACACCCGCACGCAGCCGGTGCTTTTCGAGGAGTTTGGCGGCGAAGCCATCAGCTTCATGAAAGAGTCCGGCGAATTCATTGGGCTTTGCATTGACGCCATTTACTGGACGCTGGTCGCGCCCCTGGAAGGCCGCGGCTTTCGTTTTGGGGCCTTTCTCGACGAACTCCACGAGATGGGCGTGCGCGCCGTGCGCATCGTGTGCCTCATGAATTTCCTGCTGGGGTTGATCATCGCCATGCTTTCGGCCAAGCAGGTGGAGGCGTTTGGCCTCCAGATTTTCGTCGCCAATCTGGTTGTGATCGCCTTCGCGCGGGAACTCGCGGCCGTCATGACGGCCACGGTCGTCTCCGCCCGGACGGGCGCCGCGATTGCTGCGGAAATCGCCACTATGGAGGTGCAGGAGGAAATCGACGCGCTGCGCGGCATGGGCATCAGCGTGGCGCAGTATCTCGTTGCGCCCAAGCTGCTCGCCATGGTCGTCGCCCTGCCCTGTCTGACCGTGCTGGGCATGGTTTCGGGCATCCTCGGCGGCGCGCTCTGGGGTATCGGCGTGCTGGGGTTCCAGTCCTCCATCTGGTACGAGCAGACCCTTGGCGCCACATCCATGGGCGACATCGGGCAGGGCATGCTGAAGTCGTTCTTCTTTGCCATCGCCATCGCCCTTATCGGTTGCCATAACGGTTTTCGCGTCACGGGCGGCTCACGGGGTGTCGGCCGGATGACCACACGCGCCGTGGTCATGGACATCTTCACGCTTATTGTCATTGACATCATCTTTGCGTCACTCTTCTACTACATTCTGAAATAGAACGGGGCAATCCTCAGCGGACACATGGAAACAAAGGACGACATCATCATTGAGGTGGAAGACCTCGTGACGCACTACGGCGACACAAAGGTGCTCGACGGCGTGTCCTTCAACGTCCGGCGCGGCGAGATCTTCATGATCATCGGCGGCAGCGGATGCGGCAAGAGCACGCTGCTTAAGCACATGTGCGGTTTGCTCAGGCCCACTTCAGGCCGGATTGTCTTTCAGGGCAGTGACATCGCACGCATGGACGAGGACCAGCTTGCCGTCATGCAGCAGTCCATCGGCATAGCGTTCCAGTCCAGCGGGCTGTTCAACTCGATGACCGTGGGGGACAATGTCGCCATGCCCATGGTGGAGTTTGGGGCGGTGGACCCCAGCCTGGTCAAGCCGCTTGTCCGCATGAAGCTGAGCCTGGTGGGCTTGGCGCAGGCTGAGCACCTCATGCCCAGCGACCTCTCCGGCGGCATGCGCAAGCGCGCCGGACTCGCCCGCGCCATGGCGGTCGACCCGCCTTTGGTGTACTTTGACGAGCCGTCGGCCGGACTGGACCCCATCATGGCCGCCGGACTGGACGAACTGGTTATCAAGCTTAACAAGCTGCTGGGCACAACATTTGTCATCGTCACCCATGAACTGGATTCGATTCGCGTCGCCGCGGAACGCATACTGATGCTGGACCGGGGCAAAGTCGTCTTTCTCGGAACACTGGACGAGGTGGAGAAGTGCGATAATGCGCGCGTAAAACAGTTCTTCGAGCGGCGTCCTGACGAACACATTGAACAGCGGCAGTTGGCATGAAAATGCCGCGACCATACGAGGGTTAGTGTTGTGGCCACGCGAAAGCAAAAAGTAAAAGTCGGCGTGTTTCTTGGCGTGTGCATCGGACTGATGGCCGTTGCGACCATGGTGATCACCGGAATGTACAAGCAGCCGGGAACCCTCTACTGGCTCGAGTTCGATGAGTCCATACTCGGCCTGTATGAAGGTGGACTGGTCGTGTATCTCGGCGTGCCTGTGGGAAAGGTCAAGGAGATTTTTGTCACCGAGAACCGCAGAGCCCATGTGGAAGCGGTCATTGACCCGCACAAGGTGACACTGCACAACGGGGTGCAGGGCCAGTTGGTCCTTTACAGTATCGCCGCAGGGACTATGGCCATCGGTCTCGATGGCGGAAATCCCAAAGAGGGTCCGCTGCCCCAGAACAGCCAGATCCCGACCCGGATGTCCACGTTCGGCGCGATCAGTTCCCAAATTACCGAGGTGATGGACAAGGTTTCGGGCATCGCGGAAAAGGTCAACAATGAACTGGCACAACTCGGGGACAAGGACATC
>CAIXUF010000683.1 GCA_903922535.1 Candidatus Hydrogenedentota bacterium | reverse complement strand
CCTTGCCAAAATTCTGGAAGGACTCGGCAAGCTTGGCGGCAAACGCATCGACCTTGAACTGGTCGGTGGCGTAGGTCAGGCGGATGCCGTCAAATGACAGACCCTTGAAGTAGGGTGCGCTGCTGTTGTTGCCAAGCAGGAATTTGCTGCCGAAGGCCAGTTCCTGTCGGCCGACGCGAAGGCTCAGCGGGGTGCCCCACAGGTCCTTCACGTTGATGTAGGCTTGATACAGGCTGACGTCGGAAGCGCCGCGGCTGTCAATGCCCGTCAGGTAGTTGGATCGGAAGCCCTGGCCCCAGTCGCCGTAGCTGTCGAACTCGACAAAGGTGCTGACATCGTTGGTGAAATCCGCCTTCACGTTCAGCGCGGTGCGCTGTTCCACAAACGAGGTGGCGCCCTGCTTGTCAAAGCGCCAGTAATTGCCGCGAATTTGCAGTTTGCCGCCGACTTCAACGTTCTGAAGTTCGGCAAGCGCAACGCCGGACACACTCAGGACCAGCGCCGCAATAACCAAAACTTTAATCGTACGCATCGTACGTTGTCTCCTGTTCCGTATCAGCATTCTTCTCAGTTGCATGCACCCTTCCGGGCGCAGGGTTTGCCGCACAGGCGGAAAACCATTTATGGGCACATCAGGTTGGTGGTCAGCCGGAAGCATCGAGGTAAGCCCTTTGGGCGTCTGGTTGCTCATTCCTCCTTTCGCCTCAAGATTCTGCATCGGCCGTGATGTTGTTCCTGCTTCAAATGTGGGAGGCTTGAGGGACCCAGTACACCCCAAGCACCTGAATACACTACAAAAGCACTCAACTTACAGCAGTATAGCTAAGGCGTTTGGATAATGTCAAGTATTCCGCTTTGCTTTATAACAACGGCGGGGGGTGCGGTGAGACGGGGGGAGCGGGAGTGGGAAAACGAGGCGGGTCATGGAAATACACAGGGGGGTTGGACTACACTGATTGGCACAGGGGGCTGTTCCCTGTGCTGACGACACGGATGGGTGTTTCAGGCTGGACAGGATTATGCGGGTGTGGTTCCAATGACGGTGACGGCCCGGCAACAGGCGCACCGCGGGAGAGCACGGCCATGGCTACGCCACCAAGCATTGAAGAAGAAGTTGGCAGCTATTTCATCCAGGCGGGGATGACGCTTGCCACCGCCGAGTCCTGCACGGGTGGGCTGATCGCGCACCGGCTTACCAACGTGTCGGGCGCGTCCGCCTATTTTCTCGGGTCGGTGGTCGCCTATCACAACTCGGTGAAGCATGCGCTGCTGGGCGTTCCGGAGGATGTTCTGGCGGCGCACGGCGCGGTGAGCGAGGAAACCGCCTGGGACATGGCCGAGGGAGTGCGCCGTCTGATCGGCGCGACCTACGGACTTGCGGTGACGGGCGTTGCGGGACCGTCGGGCGGCAGTCCGGAGAAGCCGGTCGGGCTGGTTTTTCTGGCGGTGGCGCGCGAGGACGGCACGGCGGTCATCCGCCGCCAGTTCTCGGGCACGCGCGAGGAAATCAAGGCGCAGACGGCGGAGACAGCCATCAAGCTGCTGTTGGAGTACTTTGAATAATTGGGAATTGAGAATTGAAGCAGGAAGACTTTGGACCACGGAACACCCGGCTGTATCGCGGCTGGCATGGAATCAGCGGCATGAATATCAACGCGCTTTGCGAAGACTGTGAGTCATAGCGGCATGGACACCACCGCCGGCTACGTCCCCCTGCATGTTCACACGCATTACAGCCTGCTGGACGGGCTGAGCAAGACGAAGGACATTATTGCGCGGTGCAAGGAATACGGCATCGGCGCGTGCGCCATCACCGACCACGGCACCCTTTTCGGCGCCATGGAGTTTTACTATGCCGCCAAAGAAGCAGGCATAAAGCCGATCATCGGGTGCGAACTGTACGTGTCGCCCACGACACACAAGGACAAGTCGGGCAAGTCGTCGTCCGAGGCCTCCGATCATCTGGTGCTGTTGTGCCGCGACGAGGAGGGGTACCACAATCTGTGCAAGCTGAGCAGCCTGGCGCACATCGAGGGCCGCCACTACAAGCCGCGCGTGGACGACGATCTGCTGGCCAGGTATTCGAAGGGGCTGATGGCATCGACCGCATGCCTGGGCGGACGCATCCCGCGGCTGCTGCGGCAGGGCAAGTTGGACGAGGCCGACCGCGCCGCGGAGAAGTATATTGAGATCTTCGGCCGCGACGGGTTCTTCATCGAGATCATGAACCACGGCATGGAGGAGGAGCAGCAGATCAACCCGCTGCTTGCCGATCTGGCGCAACGGCACGGCCTGCTCCACATCGCCACGAACGACAGCCATTACACCGACCGGGAAGACTACGAGGCGCACGAAATCCTGCTGTGCATCCAGACGCAGAAGACGCTGGATTCGCCGGACCGCATGCGGATGTCGGGCAACGAGTATTACTTCCGGACACCCGAGGAGATGCGCGGGCTGTTCGCGCGCTGGCCGGAGGCCGTCGCCAACACGCTGCTGGTGGCCGAGCGCTGCCAGTTCAAGATGCCCGGCGAAATGCGGCTGATTCCCGACTACGCCCCGCCGCCGGGCCAAACCAAGCCCGAATATCTCAAAGAGCTGGTGATGCAGGGGTTGAAGGAGCGTTACGGCGACCCGGTGCCGGCGACGCACCTGGCGCGGGCGCTCTTTGAACTGGGCGTCATCGAGGACATGCAGTTCACCGACTACTTCCTGGTGGTGTGGGATCTGATCAAATACGCGCGGCAGGCGGGCATACCGGTGGGTCCGGGCCGCGGGTCCGGCGCGGGCAGTATTGTGGCCTATGCGCTGCGCATCACCAACATCGAGCCGCTGCGGTACAACCTGCTCTTCGAACGCTTCCTGAACCCAGAGCGCGTGAGCATGCCAGACTTCGACATCGACTTTTGCTTCCTCCGCCGCGATGAGATGATCACCTACGCGCGCGAGCGCTACGGCGCGTCGAACGTGAGCCAGATTGTCACCTACGGGCGCATGCTTTCGCGCAACGTGGTGCGCAACGTGGGGCGCGTTCTGGGCATGCCGCTGGGCGACGTGAACCGCATCTGCGGCCTGCTGCCGACCGACCCGAAGAAGAAGCTCAAGGACGCGCTCGACGAGGAGGCAGAACTGCGCCGTCTGGTGCAGGAAGATCCGCAGGTGGCGCGGCTGTGGCGGCTGGCGGTGCGGCTTGAGGGCACGATCAACAGCGTGGGCGTGCACGCCGCGGGCGTGGTCATCTGCGACCACGACCTGACCGACCACGTGGCGCTGTTCAAGGCGGCCAATTCGGAGACGGTGGTCACTCAGGCGGAGATGAAGAGTGTCGAGAAGATTGGCCTGCTCAAGATGGATTTTCTGGGCCTGCGCACGCTGACCGTGGTGCACGAGGCGGTGCGCCTGATCAGCGAGGGGCGCGGGGTGCAGCTCGACATCGACAACATTTCCACGACCGACGCCAAGACCTACGAGCTGCTGCGCAGCGGCGAGACCATGGGCGTGTTCCAGTTGGAAAGCTCGGGCATGCGCGACCTGGCGCGGCGCATCGGCCTGGAGAGCATTGAGGAGATGAGCGCGCTGGTGGCGCTGTACCGGCCGGGCCCGATGCAGTTCATCGACACCTACATCGACTGGAAGTTCCATCCCGAGCGCATCGAGTACGACCATCCGTCCGTGGAGGCGATCCTGAAGGAAACCTACGGCATCGCAGTGTACCAGGAGCAGGTCATGCAGATGGTGCAGGCCGCGGCGGGCTTCTCGCTGGGGCATGCGGACATCCTGCGCCGGGCCATGGGAAAAAAGAACCAGGAGGCACTGGACCGGGAGAAGGCCGCCTTCGTGGAGGGCTGCGCGAAGAACGGCATCGACAAGACGCTGGCCAACACCATCTGGGCCAAGATTGAGCGCTTCGCCGGCTACGGATTCAACAAGTCGCACAGCGTGGCCTACGCGTTTGTGGCCTACCAGACGGCCTGGCTCAAGGCGAACTACCCCGTCGAGTACATGTGCGCCCTGCTCACCAGCGAAATAGGCAACCTGGAGAAGGCGGCCCTGTACATTGAGGAATGCCGCCGCATGAACATCGCCGTGCTGCCGCCGGACGTGAACCACAGCATGCTGAACTTCGCGGTGGAGGGCAATGCGATCCGTTTTGGGCTGAGCGCGGTGCGCAACGTGGGCGACGGCCCGTCGAAGGCCATCGTGGCGGAGCGCGCCAACGGCCCCTATGCGGACATCTACGATTTCTGCAAGCGGGTGGACACCTCGTCCGCGAACGCGCGCGTGGTGGAGAGCCTGAACAAGGCAGGCGCCTTCGCCAGCACGGGCTGGAACCGCCGGCAGGTGGACAGCGCCGTGGAGAAGGCGCTCAGCGAGGGGCAGGTGGTGCAGCGTGACAAGGCCATCGGCCAGACCTCGCTTTTCGACATGGGCGACTCGCAGGAGTCGTTCCAGCGCATCTACGAGCAGCCCAAGCTGCCCGAGTGGCCCGATCATGTCATTTGGGAGGGCGAGAAGGAGATGCTGGGGCTGTACATCAGCAGCCACCCGCTCCAGAATTACCGCGATCTGGTGGAGCGCTACAGCACCCTGGACTTGAAGGACACGTCGGCGCTGAAGGAGGGGGAGGAGGTAATGATTGCGGGGTTGGTGTCCACCGTGCGCGTCATTTCGACGAAGAAGGGCACCCGCATGGCCTTTCTTCGGATCGAAACGCTGCTGGGCCCGTCCGAGGTGACCATATTCTCCGACCTGTACGAGCAGAAGTCCGCGCTGCTGGTGGCGGACTTGGTGGTGGTGTGCGTGGCGCGGGTGAACTACCGCGAAGACAAGCTGGGCTTTGTCGCCAACGACATCGTGCCGATTGACGATGCGGAACGGTCGCTGACGCGCGCCGTGCATGTGCGCGTGCACCCGCCCCGCCAACAGATCGAAACACTTGACAAACTGGCCCTGATCATGGGGTCGGTGCCGGGTTCGTGCGACGTGTACCTGCATTGTGAACTGACGGACGGCGGGGAGGTGGTCATCCACGCGCCGAACGCATGCCGGGTGTCGGCAACGCGGCAATTGCGCATCGCGGTCGAGGATCTCATGGGCCAGGACACGGTGTACTTCTCGGCAGGCATGCGCCTGCCCAGCCATCAGGCGGCCAAGGTCTACCAGCAGCCGCGCTGGAAACAGCGCGCGGAGAACTGAGTCTCCGCGATTACCGCTTTGCCTTCGTCGTACCGGCTTTTCGGTCGGCCATGGCCTTATCCGCGGCGGTGGCGCGGGCTTGGGCGGCGGCGTCTTTCCCGATCTCGGCGAGGGTCTTCTCCTTGAGCCGCGCGGCACCTTTGGTCTTGTTGGTACCCAAGGGCTTTTCTGTGGCAAGACGCTTCTTCGCGCCCGCAATCTCCTTCGCGTACTGGGGCAGCCACTTGGCCTGGGCCACGATCATCTCATCGACCATCTGCCAAATCTCAGGCGGATCGCACACGGCCGCCGTGAGCGGATCGTGGAGCAGGGCCTGCTTGAGCAGGGTCAGGTCGCCGCGCACAGCCGCCTCGACGGACATGCGCTGCACGCTGACGCTGGCGTTGCAGGTGGCCGCGCAGGCCAGCGGCAGGTCGCCCACCACCGTCATGTTGAGGCCGTTGCGGTCCACATAACCGGGCGCCTCGATGATGCAGTCCGCGGGCAGGTTGGTGATGATGCCACCGTTGGGCCGGTTGAAGAAGCCACGGTAGGTGCGGCCGGTTTCCAGTGCCTCGACGATATAGCTGCCGTGCTCGGAGGAGCGGTTTTCCGGACCGAACTTGGGCGGGTCGGCCTTGAGCCAGTTGGGGTAGTCATGGACGAACCAGTTGCGCCCCTGCCGCGATTCGCGGAGG
>CAIXUF010000682.1 GCA_903922535.1 Candidatus Hydrogenedentota bacterium | reverse complement strand
CGTTCACTCGCGCAGCAGCACGTCGCAGGCCAAACGTCCCTTTTCGAGCAGACGGCGAAACGCGCCGCTTTTGCGCGCGGCGGACCGCAGCCGCACGATAAGCCGCCGCTCGATCCGGTAGCGGTCCAGCTTGGGCGCTTTGGGCGCGCGCACGCCCTCTCCCGCCTCCTCCAGGGGCTTCCATATCTTCGCCGGCGGATAGCCGATCATTTCGAGATCGTCCGGGTCCACCGCAGCCAGCGCGCGCTCGACCAGCTTGCGCTTTTCGGGGTCGCTGGCGAGTTCGGCCACCCATTTCTTCACGGACGTGGTGGTGGGCCGGGTATGTTGGGCCACACCGATGGGATCGCCCAGACCCTTGGCCCGCCCGCCGCCTTCCCCGTCCGCCTTGCCGTAGTCAATGGCCTCCGGTTCATAGGGGATGCCAACGTATCCGCAGATGCGCTCGAACCAGGTCTCCGGGTCCTTGACCAGATCCTCGTAGCGCACATGGAAATACGGGGTGTCGGTCTGGCGCAAGAACGCCGCCAGCGCGGGCACGTAGCGGTTGATGATGGGGTTGTGCTCGTTGGCCACGCGGTAGTCGCCGTCAAAAAAGGAATTGGCAAAGGAGGAGAACATGGCGATGGGATGCCGGGTGAGCACGACGAATTTGCCGTCAGGAAACACCTTTTGCATGAACGGCAGGATGAGCGCGTAGGCCGGGGTCTTGTCGAGGCATATCTCCCGACCATCGCCACAGGCCTCCATATAGCGCCCGTAAAGCGTGTCACAGTAGGCGCGGCAGGCCTCCCAATAGTCCGCCTCGCCGCGGGGCAACTGCGCCACAAACCCTTTTTGTGCCTCGGCCGCAAGGATATGGTCGTAGGGGGCCTTGTCCACCTTTGCCCACACGCCCAGATGGGCCAGCGGCGTGAGCAGGTGCGGTTCGGGACCGCCCTGAACCATCGAGTGGGCCGAAAGCATCCGTTCCAGCATGGTCGTGCCCGATCTCGGGGCGCCAATCACAAACAGCATCTTTGGCTTCATCGCAATGCCTCCCAGGGAATTCCGTCGGCATGCCTGGACGAGTCCCGCTGCCTTGCTGATACTGTACACATACCCGTTTACAGGCGCAAGCATTGGTGGTATAATCGTCATCACTGAGAATAATAGTAATATGTGCGTTGTTTTCCCGAATGGCCGGTCGAGGGAGTGACCAACTTATCAGGAGTGCTGCCATGGCCTATTCACAGCATGCGAGCCTTATCATGGAGGGGGTGGAGGCGTGGACCAAGTGGCGTGCCGAAACCAAGGGAGCCAAGCCGGATCTGAGCGGCATAAACCTGTGCGGCCGCGACCTGAGCGAGGCCAATCTGCGCCAGACCAATTTCGCGAACGCCGCCCTGCTGAACGTCAATTTTGCGGGAGTGGACCTGCAGCACGCCAATTTCTTCGGCGCAAAACTGGCCGGCGCCGACATGCGCCGCTGCAACCTGCGCGGGGCCGACCTGAGCCATGCCGACCTGAAGGGCGCCCTGCTGGAGGACGCCTGCCTGCAGGAAGCCACGCTCAACCACGTCTGTCTGCGCCAGGTTGACCTGCATTCGGTCAACATGCGCTATGCGAACCTGTATGAGTCCGACCTCACCGAGGCCGACCTGTCCGGTGCGGACCTCACAGGCGCGTCGCTGGTCGAAACCTCGCTGGACATGGCGAACTTCTTCGGCGCGTCGCTGGAGGGAGCCAACTTGACCGGGGCCACGGTGAACCTGACCGTCTTCCGCAACGCCCACCTCAAGGGCGCCATCCTGAACGAGGTGGATTTGCGCAAAGCGGCGATGACCATGGGTCAGCGCGTGGCCTACATGCTCAAGGGAAGCGCGGGACTATAGGACCGGCTGCGGGACGACACCAATCGGCAGGGTCCCTTCGGGGCCAGCGCATTTCCTAGACTTCTTTAAGACCATCCTGCCAGACCGATCTCCCGATCACCTGCGGCTCGTATCAGTCGCTCAGGGGCCTTCATTTTGCCACGCCGCCGCCTATGCCTGCGTCTTCTTCGCAAGCCCCTTTTCCGAGAAGAACGCGAGGAAGATGATGAACACAATAAACGCCAGCACAGCCGGCGTCATCCAAATACCAAACCAGTCCATCACCCTGGCGGCCTTTGGCGTGGCGCCGGGCTTGCTGAAGAAGTCCGCCACCCATCCGGAAGTGATGGTGCCGATGGTCATGCCAATACCCCACGTGGCCAGCGCAAAAAGGCCCTGCGCGCTCGCCTGCAGATCCTTGGGCGCGCGCATGTCCGTGTAAATCTGGCCGGTGACAAAGAAGAAGTCGTAGCACACGCCGTGCAGCAGAATGCCCAGATACCACAGCGCGATGAGCCCCTGCCCGTTGCCCATGCCAAAGCACATGTACCGGATGACCCAGGCGCCCATGCCCACAAGCAGCATCTTCTTCACGCCGAGCCGGGCAAAGAAGAACGGGATGACCAGCATGAAGAAGAATTCGGAGGCCTGGCCCAGCGACATGACCGCGGTGATGTTCTTCACGCCGCCCCCGGCCAGATAGGAGGCCGCGAAACCGTAATAGAACGACAGGGGGATGCAGATCAGCAGCGAACTGACAATAAACACCAGGAACGACCGGTCCTTCATCAGCGCCAGCGCATCGAGATTCAGCACCTCACGCACGGTGACGGTTTTGCCCGCCGACTTGGGCGGCGTGTTCGGCAGGGTCACCGCGTACAATCCCATGACCGCAGAACATATCGCGCCAATCCTGAGCGGCCAGGCGGTCAGGGCAATGCTGACAAGCCCGCCGCTTGCACTCCAGGGAAGCACGAAGCGCAAGTCGCCAGCCTTGTCGTCCAAGTAGAAACAGCTAATAAAGATTCCTGCGGCGATCCACGCCAATGTGCCCATGACACGAATGGCGGGAAACTGTTTCTGCGGGCTGTCCATCTGGTTGAACGCGATGGCGCTGGTCGGCGACAGCGTGGGCATGAAGCACAGGGTGTAGGCAAGGAGACAGACAAAGAAAATAGCCGGGTCCGTCGTCCCCGCCGCGAGAAACAGCAGCGCAGAACCCAGCAGATGCAGCACGGCAAGCACCATCTGCGCGGGAAAGAACCGGTCGGCTATCATGCCCATGAAGAACGGCGTGATGATGGCCGCCCATCCGGTGGTGCTGTAGGCGTAGCCAATCTGCGAGTTTGTGAACCCCATATTGGGCAGATACACCCCCATCGCCACGTACCAGGTTCCCCAGACGAAGAACTGGATGAACATCATGACCATCAACTGCGCGCGCACGGAAATCTTCATGGTTGCCTGCCTTCCTTGACCGAATCCTTGCCAACACGGCCCGGGGCCGATGCGGGCCAGTGTAGCGGGTTGCCCGCCCATTTTCAAAACCGCCGCCGGACTGCGCCCGGCGGCGGTGTGAGATCAGTGTTTCCGGCAACGCCTATCTGCGGCGGCGCAGCATGCGCCCGCCCGCCGCGGTCATGAGCGCGGCCAAGCCCGCCAGTCCGGCCATGCCGGCCAGGGGAACGCCCGGTTCGACGGCAATGTACTGCTTCTTCGATTCCATGGCCATCTGGTCCGCCGTGCTCACCGACAGGGTCACCGTGTAGACACCGGAACTCCGGTAGACATGGCTCGGATTGCGCTCCGTGCTGGTCTTGCCGTCGCCAAAATACCAGGTCCACTGCTGAATCGGCTTCGTGGTCGAGGAGGACAGGTCATTGAACAGCACCTCGAGGGGGGCCGTGCCCGTTGTCGGCGAGGCGGAGAAGTCCGCCGTGAGCACCGCCTTTATGTACAGGCCCGTCAGCGTCAGGGTGGAACCCTTCACGACCGTGTAGTTCCCGGGGTTTGGCGTGGGGGTGGCGTAGCCCACCAGGCCGCCCCACATGACCGTCAACGGTCCGGTGGGCATGTCCGGCAGGGTGGCGTCGCCCGCCCCGTTGTGCGTGCCGCCGTCCGCATCCGTAATCACCCAGGAGGCGCTGTCGGGGGTCACGTTCACCACCACCGTCCCGGTAAGCCGCGTGTACGTCACCGTCACATCATTGGTCTCATTGCGGATGATGTTCTTCGTCACGTCGGGCGGGGTGATCCAGCCGTCAACATCCCTGAACTTGACCGTGCGGTTGCCGTCGGCCACGGCCAGCATGCCCCCGCTGCTGTGCCATTCGCCGCCCACCAACCGCCACTGGGCGCCCGCGTTCACCGCGCCCTGGGGAAGGATGGTCACCCGCAGAATGCCCTGTCCCTCGCCGATGACAGGCCGGTAAGCGCCGGTCACCCGCTCTGTGGCGCCTTCTTCAAGCTCAAAAATGAGGGGGTTGGGATCCGGCAGGTCATAGCTGGGGACTGGCCCCCATGTCACCGTAACCGTGCCGGTCGGCAGGTTCGCCAGCGTGGTGTCGCCGGTGCCCGTGTGCTCCACCCCGTCGCCGTCCACCAGCGTCCACGAGGCGCTGTTGGGCTCCACGTCAACAATGACGGTGCCTTTTTGGCGCGTGTACACCGCGGTAAGCGTGGTGGTGATGTCACGGGGGAAGAACTGCGTTACAAACGCAGGCTCGGTCCATCCGGACAGGTCATAGAAGGTGACGGTGCTGTTGCCGTCGGGAACCGTCATCGTCGCGCCGCTGTCCTGCCAGTCCCCGCCGTTGATATCCCATTTGCCGCCCGCCAGGCGCGCCGCCTCGGGCGTGATGTTCACGGTCACCCGGGCCTGCCCCTCGCCGATGTTTGGCGCATAGTTGCCCGTGAACACCGCAACCGAATTCGGGTAGAGGAACAGTTCCTGGGTTGCCGGCGAGGGCTTCGTCCACGTTGCCAGGTCCGTCCAGGTGACGGAGCACGTGCCGGTGGGCATGTTGGGAAACTCCGCGCTTCCGGTGCCCGCGTGCGCGACCCCATCCCCGTCGACAAAGGACCACGAGGCCGCGTCCGGCTGGACATTCACCTTGACCGTTCCCCTCTGGCGGACCCAGTTCACCGTGTACGTCGAGGTCACGTCGGGCCAGGACACGGTTATCGGAATGGACGCGGGCGTGGTCCACAGGTTCGGAAGGTAATTGAACGACAGCGTGTGCCCGCTCAGCGGCGCCGAAACCATCGCACCGCCGGGCTGCCACTCGCCGTTGTCAAGCCGCCAGCGCGGGTTGAAAGGCAGCACGGCGGGAGGCGTGAAATTCACCCGGACACCACCCTCGTCGGCGATGTTGCTCAGGCAGCCGCCGTACCGTGACAGGTCGCTCGCCGCGTACTTGGCCGGCACGCCGCCGCCGCGGGACAGACCCGCCAGCGGGTAGTACGAGCCCAATTGCAGCCATGTGATCACGATGCGCCCGTCAAAGAACATTTCGACCTGGAAGCTTGCCGTCTGTGGGGCAAGCACGTCGTAGATGACCGCATGGTCCCAGGTGACCACCACCCGGTTCGGCAACTGCTGGAAGTAAACCTTTCCGCCCTGGGAAAGCTTAATTGCGGAGAGCAGGGCCGATATGCGGGGCTGGTTGAAATGGTGGTCCAGGCTGACATCGTTTGACGTGTCGCCGCCGTCGAAAGTGAGATGTATCCGTTGCTCCCCACGTAAATGGAACTGTAGTGCTTTCCGTAGAGCTGCACCTGCCGTCCCTCGGCGATGTCAACCTTCACGAACTGGTCGTCCGCCAGCGGCAGTTCAACCGACGCGCCAATCGGCGTGCGGTAGGAACTGACCGGATCCTCCAAGCAGGCAAGGTAGTAGTTGTTCGACAGGTTCGGCGTGAAGCGTATGCGTTTTAAACCCAGGTCGTTCACGTAGCCTGCGGTGATATTCTGCGTGAACCAGTCCGTCGGGTCGCCCGTGCTCGGCAAGCCGGTGAAGTTCAGCTCCGCGGTGGTGAAGGGGAAATCGGTCAAGGCAACGGGAAGCCATTCAAGCCGTGTGAGGATATTGTCGTCGACCCCATCAACCGGCCAGTCCCATCGGAAGCTGAACCAGGAGAAATAGACACCGGGATAGAATTTCACGCCCACATTGAGCACCGTGACGTCGTTGTAGGTCGCAACCGACTTGTAGCCCGTCTGCGGCACGTTGATCGCCCTGGACTGTCCGTCAACGAAGAACTTTGTGGCGTCGCTCAGCGAGACGCTGGAACAGGTCATGGTCCCGTTTGCCACAGCGCCCACGTCCAGCTTGACACCCACCGCCGGCAGCGGAACCCACGACGGCAGCGAGGGCAGTATGCCCTGCGTCACGAGAAGCGACACGATGTTCATGTTGACGATGGTCTGGCGGACCACCGTGCTGTTCACCGTCGATGTGGTGCCGCCAAGCAGCCAGGTGTTGAAGGCGTCCCGGTCGGAGGCAACCATGTTGAAGTCGGGAACATAGGGAATGCTCACGCTAAACGGCGCGATATCAATCCCGAAAACAGACGGGATGTCAAAGGCGGCCTTCATGAAGAAGTTGGCGCCAAAGTAGAAACCCCAGTCGCCCGACGCCGGGCCAAGCCCAAGCATGTTGCCGTTGGCCAGGCTGAACCGGCCGTTCACCGCCGCGTCGTAATTGAAGCCGCCGGTCGCGTTAAGGCGCACCTGGATGATGAACCCGCCCGGGTCGGGCCCCGAGCCGCCCGGCACCCAGCCCGAGTCAAACCCGAGGTTGTTGAGCCCCTGGGTGGGCACAAGGAACTGCGCATCCCGGTCAATCGTGTCCGCCTTCTCCATGGGCAGGCTGACCGGTTTCATCCCTTCAGGCGGCGCCCCGGTGTTTCCTTTTCTCAGGAACACCGGCGGCAGGGGTGCCGGCGGCGTTTCGGTGTAGTTGAACACCTGAACCATGGAACACTTGACGAAATCAACGCGGATGAGGAGGGGGCGGGTCACGCCGTCCACCGTCTCCTCCCAGCGCTGCTCGGTCCAAATCACCTCGCCGTTGACGATCAGGCGCGCGTCGAAGGTCGGTCCGCTCATGCGCTTGGGCTGGGAGAAAACAACCGACGCGCCCGGCCCAAGGTCGGCCACGACCAGGACGCTGCCGTCCTTCTCCAGGGTCTTGCGCGCGCCGGCCGCCGCCTGACGGTCCATCTCCTCCCGTTGCGTGGAGGTGAAGCCCGGGTTGCCCACGCCGGGCTCGCCCAAACGGGAAAGCTCACGCTTGACCTTTCCGTCGGGGTTTCGGGTCCAAATCTCCACGGAACCCTTCTCGATCGCCAGCGCGCGCAGCGCATCGTCCCCCAGGCTGCTCTTTGTCTGCGCGGAATAGACCACGGTCACCTCGGCCCCTGCCTGCGCCGCGGCCAACAGACCCAGCGCCAGCAGGGCAAGCAGGGCCACGCCGCGCCGTCCGGCGCGGCTGAGTGCCCCAAGGCCCGCCAGCGCCAGCAGGGTGATCAGGACCAGCAGCCCCGCGCCGCGGGCGGCGGGAACCGCGTTCTCCACGTGCAGCACGAACGGCACAGACTCCCTGCTCTCCACTTCATCCGCCACCGTGCATGTGTAATTGCCGGCATCGTCGGGGGTCAGTCTCTCCAGCGCCAGCGCCGGGCCGTTGCTTGTGCCGGCCTCCGGGGACAGAGGCACGCCGTTCTTGCGCCATTCATAGCTGACCACATGGCCGAACACGTTGCGCGCGCTGACTTCGAGCACGGTCGCCGTACCGCTGCCGGTGGTTATGTTGGCGGGCGATTCCTGGTCCACCGCGAGCGGATAGGGCTTGAGCGCGACCGTGTCCGACGCCGGTTGGGGATTTACGTTGCCCGCCCGGTCCCGGAACCGCGCGTAAACTGTCCGCCATCCCTGGCCGGGCGCGATGGTGATGAACCTTGACTGCACAAACGGTTCCCAGGGCTGCCACGTTTCGCCGTCCTCGCTGACGCACATTTCCGTCACGCCCGATCCCAGCGGGCCGTCGCCGGCGTTCAGCGTCATGAGCAGTGCGGTGATGCGCGTGATCCGCGTGCCGCTGTTGATCACCACGCTGCCCTCGGGCGGCGTGGTGTCGATGAACAGCAGGCCACCGCTCTGGCTCGTGCCCACGTGGCCGGTCTTGTCGGTGACGCTGATTTCGACGACGGCGGGCCCCTCCGCGTCCGAGGCGTGGTGCACGGTGTAAACGTACTCGTAATGGCCCGACTCGTCGGCGGAATACGCGGCCGGGCGGCCGTTGATGGAAGCCTGCGGCTGTTCCTTGAGCCCTTCAGCTTCATTCACCAGGAAACCGATCCGCACCTCCGTGTTTTCGCGGGCGTACTGGGGATACACCGTAACCTCGCTCACGGTGGGCGCCGTGTTGTCCACAACCAGCGCCGACGAAGTGCCCGATCCCGTGTTGCCCACCACATCGCGGGCCGAAATGCTGATGGATGCGGCGCCGTCCGGCTCCGTTGCGCGCATCGTGCTGCGGTACTCGAACTGGTCGCCCGTGCGGGACTGATATGCGGCCGTCATTCCGTTCACCGTCACTGTGGGCGTGCCCGAGATTCCGGTGCCGCCATCGGTCGCCTTGAACATGATGCGCACCACATCGCCTCCCTTGGCAAGATTCGGGCTGACCTGAATGTCCGTGACCTGCGGGGCTATCCTGTCGATGAACAGGACGTTGGCAGGCGTGGCGGAACCCTTGTTGCCCCACGTGTCCGTCGCGCTGAACACCAGCGTGGCCCAGCCCTCGGGACCGGTTGACGGTATCCAGTGCTTCCACGAATGCACCGTGCCCGCAACACCCGTATACACCGCCGATTTGCCGTTGACGGTCAGCGTGGGATCACCGGAAAGGCCGGAGAGGTCCGTAATGTTGGCCTTGATGATCTCCAGCGTCACCGCCTTCGCAGGGGTGGGTGTGACCGTCACGCCGGAGATCACCGGGCCGTTCGGGTCGATTACCAGGACTGAGGAGGAAAGGCTCTGCGTGTTGCCCGCATAGTCGGATGCCGATATCTGCATGGCCGCGTTGCCTTCGGGCTGCCCCGGCGGCACCTGGAAGGTCCAGGTGTATGTGCCCGCAGCCTCCGAGGGCGTTCCCATTGGAACGCCGTTGAGCGTCAATGCGGGCGGCGCCGCAAGACCGTAGTCATCCGTGATCTTGGAGCTGACCGTAACCGGGGTGCCAATGGTCGCGCTCGTCGGCGTGATCGCCGGCGTCAGTATGACCGGCGCGACGTGGTCCACCGACAGAATGGTTGACGGTGGCGATGCCGTGGAGGTGTTGCCCGCCTCGTCCGTGGCGTCCACATAAACCCTTGCCGGCCCGGAAGGCTCATGAGAGGTAACCGAGAAGGTCCAGGAATATTGATCGCCCAACTGCTGCGGCACAAGCAGTTTGGTGTTGTTCACCCGCAGCACGGGCGATCCTGAGAGACCCTGCCCGTCCGTGACCGTCGCGGTGATCGTCACCTGCGTGGCGGTGCGCGCCCAGGCGATGGAAGACTGAATGCCCGAGATGGACGGCGGGGTGGCGTCGACCGTGACCATGTCCAAGTCCACGCCCTGCCGCTCGTTGCCCGGCGTGTCCACTGCCGTCACCGTCAGCATGAGCGGCCCCTCGGGTGTGTCCTCGGGCAGTGTGTAGAACCACGTGTAGTGGTCGCCGTCCACGGACGGCTCTCCCGCATCCAGAATGTTCACAAAAAGCGTCGGATAAGGGGCAACGCCATGGGCGTCCGTCGCCGTCACCGTCACGGTGAGCGTGTCGCCTGGCTTCACATGCGCGGCCGACACCGCGAAGTTGGACAGCGTCGGCGGCGTGTTGTCGATGACCAGCACGGTGGAGGAGCTTCCTGAGCCCGTGTTTCCGGCCGCATCCGCCGCCGAGACGGTGATCGTTGCCGGTCCGTCGACCAATCCCGCGGGCGCATGCCATAGGGCGGTGTACTGGTCTCCCGAAGCGGTGGATGCGTCCGCGGCGGTTCCATTCACGGCAAACACCGGGAGTCCCGCAACGCCGACATTGTCTGTGACCGTGGCTGTAAGCGTTGCCGTGGATCCGTCACGCACCACCAACGGCGCGGCGCCAATTGCGCTGACCACAGGCAGCGTGGTGTCGGTCACCTGCACGGTCAGATCGGATTCATAGGGCAAATGGTACACGGACGAGTCCTGGACACGAATGTGAATGATGTGGCTGGCCGCCTGGCCCAGGTCAATAAGGGCCTCGTTCGCCACCACAACGTCCACCGAAGCGCCGCTGGTCGCGCTTAGCGCAAAACGGCCGCCCGCATCGTTGGTCAGTGCCCAAGTGTACGGGGCCACGCCGTCCGCGTCCGTCACCGCCAGTGTGCCCGCCGAAGTGCCGTTTGGAGCCGCGTCCCCCACGCTCAGTGCCGGGGTTGAAATCTCAATGGAACCCTGGTTGGCCGAGGGAATCACCGTGCCGACCATGCCCCAGTAGTCCGGGGTGTTCCACGACAAGGTCGTTCCCGAAAGGCTTCCCGGCGCCGTGCTGCCCCCATGGGTCCCGTAAATTGGAACAAACAAAACCGTGTTCAACGTTTGCAGGTTCCACTGTTCGGTCTGCGTGACCCCCGTCACGGGTTGCACCGCAAGCGTCTGTCCCTTGTCCATCACGGCCGACATGGCAAGCGCGCCGACGGGCGCCTCCGCGGCTGTAAAGGTAATGGTGGCCGAGCCCCCCTGTCCCGTGCCCTTCTTGACCAGGGGCACCAGCGGCGATGCCGCGCCCGGGTCGGAGAAGGCCTCCATTTTCACGCTGTTCAGGAAGAGAACACCCGCCGCCTTGTGCAGCGACTGGCCCGAGTTGACGATACTAATTGTTTGGGACCCCGCCGGCGGGTTCTTGAAGTAGAGCAATGCGGCGCGCTCGTGGGAACTGCCCGAAGGATCGGAATCGATCATCGGGGTGAACGGACGGGTATCACTGGAGAACTTGACACTTGTAACGGCGCGGTTGTCCCGGTTCGTCAATCCGATCACCGCCAACTGCGTGCCTGTAGGCACCGTCACCGTGAAAGAGTAGGTCGGCACATCGTTGGTGTTGTCCTTGTAGCTTGCCTTGCCCAGGACGGACACGGCGGCATTTGCAGAACCCGCACCAACCAGTAACACCGCCCACAGAGTGACGCAAAAGAAGACTTTGCGCATGGCGCTGACCCTTTCCGAAAAGTCTGATGATGCCAACAGGGCACGAAAACGCGTCAAACCTCGAATTTGACCCAACAAGCGACTCCGCATCGCTCCCAAGTCCACCTACCTTGACAATAGAACCACACTTCCTCTCTCCGATGACTTCCGGTCATTCCTGAAAGAAGCACAGAACCGGCATGCATAGATTTTCTCGTTTCATGGTACGCCATCCATGGTTCTGTGTCAATGGTGGGGACAACGGACAGACAGCAGAGACGCGTCGGACCCGCCCGTAGACCACGGTTTGTATTACACCACCGCGCTGTACTACCTTCTTGGGGAAGCACAGAGTCTGGGAAACCCTTACCGCAGGAGCAATGCGACATGAAGAAGACTGGAAGGTTTCTGGCGTTTGATCTTGGCGCAGAGAGCGGCCGGGCCGTGCTGGGAACCCTGGCGGACGGCGTGATAAAACTGGAGGTGGTGCACCGGTTCCGCACCGAGGGGCTCGTCATGCTCGGCACGCGACAGTGGGACCTCGCGCGCATTTATGAGGAGATGGTGCAGGGACTGGCGCTGTGCGCCCGACAGTTCGGCCCCGAACTCGACGGCATTGCCGTGGACACCTGGGGTGTCGATTTCGGGCTTGTCGCGCGCGACGGCTCGCCCCTGGCCAATCCGGTTCATTACCGCGACAAACGCAACGAGGGCATGCAGGATTACGCGTTCGGCATCGTGCCACGGGCGGACATCTATGCGGCCACGGGCATCCAGTTCCTGCCCTTCAACACGCTGTACCAACTGCTCAGCCTCAAGAAGGCCAATTCGCCCATGCTTGAAGCCGCCGATTCTCTGCTCATGATGGGCGACCTGTTCGCCTATCTGCTCAGCGGCAAGAAGGCGCTCGAATACACCAACGCCTCCACCACGCAGTTGCTCGACCCCTGGAAACGCACCTGGAATGAGGAACTGATCGCAAAACTTGGCCTGCCGCGCAACCTCCTTTCCGATCCGGTGATGCCCGGAACGGTGCTCGGACCGGTGCTGGACGACCTCGCCGCCGCCACAGGCATCGCCAAGGGCGTGCCGGTCATCGCCACCGCCTCGCACGACACGGGCTCGGCCGTGGCCGCCGTGCCCGTGGCGCCGGACAGCCCGAACTGGGCCTACCTGTCCAGCGGCACCTGGTCGCTGCTCGGCGCGGAAATTGACGAGCCTTTCGTCACCCCCGAGAGCCTCGCGCTGGACTTCACGAACGAGGGCGGCGTGGGCGGCAAGATCCGTTTCCTGAAGAACATCTTCGGACTGTGGCTGGTGCAGGAATGCCGGCGCGTGTGGGAGCGGTCGGGCGAGAAGGTGGACTATGCGACCATCACCGCCGAGGCCGCGGCCAGCGCGCCCTTCGTGTCGGTGCTGCCCAACATTGACGATCCGCGCCTCATCGCGCCGGATAACATGGTTGAGCTGATCCAGACCATGTGCCGCGAGTCCGGCCTTCCCGTGCCCGAAACACGCGGCGCCATCATCCGCTGCGCGCTGGAAAGCCTGGCGCTCAAGTACCGGCGCACGGTGCGCATGATCGACGGCCTGCTGGGAAGGACGACGGAGGTGCTGCACATCATCGGCGGCGGCACGCAAAACAGGCTGCTGTGCCAGATGACGGCGGACGCCTGCGGCATTCCCGTGGTGGCCGGCCCGATCGAAGCCACCGCGCTGGGCAACATCGGCGTGCAGGCCATGGCCGTGGGCGCGGTGGAGTCACTCGCCGAAATGCGCGCCATCATTGCGCGGTCGGTGGAACTGGAGCACTACGCCCCGAGAGACACCGCCTCCTGGGAGGCCATCGACGCGCGGGGCTGAGCCTGCCGCGTCAGCGAGGCAATACGCCTCAGTTCATTGGCTCCTTTCTCAGAGATCCCCCTGCGCGTCCGCGGCAAGGTCGGAAAGCTGCGCCCACGCAAGCGACACGGGAAAGGTCTCGTTCTCCGTGCCCACTGCATCCGCGGGCGCGCCGGGATGGGGCGTCCATTTGATGAAATCCGTGTGGCCGTCCATGTAAAGCACGTTGGAGCCGCCCGGCACATGGTTGAACGTGTCCACCCTCGTGCTTATCTTGTCCCACATCACGGCAACCTGCGACTGCGACTTCTGCGACGCGGAGGCGTTGTTGATGTCGGTGATGAAGAAACGTTCGACGCCCTCGCGCAGGCGGTACATGGTCAGCTTCGTGTTCGGCGCGATGCGCGCGTTCCCGCCGTGGGTGTATTCAAAATCCTGGTCATTCATCTGCTCAACGCTGTCATAGCCCGCGCTCATCCAGGGCTGCACCACGCGGCTGTAATACTCGCCCAGAAAGAATCCCTGCCCGTACGCCACCGGAATGAGCCACGAATTGTCCGGCACCACCCAGCCCAGATAGGCGTAGGAACGATCGGCGGGGAGGATCTTCATGGAGGGGGTGTAGTTGCCCCAGCGCGGGTCTCCGTCCATGCGGTCAATCAGCAGGCGGCCCGATCTGTCGGCAAAATCGCCGCCCGGTTTCAACAGCCGGTCGGCGGACTCTGAAGAGGAGGGACAGAATATGAGCTTCGGATCAGTCAGGTACTCGGGATACGTGGACCGCATGGAAAACAGCAGGTTGATCACGCGCAGCGATTTGGGCGGGTATTTCTGGCCGCCGTTCTCGCCCGAGTACATCTTGAACACAAGACCCATCTGCTTGAGATTGTTCTGGCAACTGGTCCGGCGCGCGGCCTCGCGCGCCCGCGCCAGTGCGGGAAGCAGGATGGCCGCAAGTATGGCGATGATCGCGATCACCACCAGCAGTTCGATAAGTGTGAATCCGCGCTTGGACGGTATTCTGTTCATGCAGCGTTCTCCTGTTGCAACCCGGCCACTCCAGTTTCCTCTCCCCTTCTCGCCCTTGCTGTTTGATCAGACCATCCCTCCGGCGCTATGGTTTCCGTTTGTGATCAAAAGACAAGGAATCCCCCGGCCATGAGCCTTCAAACCGCCACACTCACCCTGCACTGCGCCGATGTGAAGGGAATCGTTTTTCATGTCAGCCGTTTCATCTACGAACTCGGCGGCAACATCATCGACGCGCAGCAGCATTCCGAGACCATCGACGACCGCTTCTTCATGCGCGTCTATTTTGACTGTAGTGGCATTGCCCGCACTAAGCGCGAAATTCGCGAAGGACTGGCGGAACTGGCGGCGCAATACGGCATGGAAACACGGCTCAGCTTTTCCGACGACCGAAAGCGCATGGCGATCATGGTGTCAAAATACGACCATTGCCTCTACGATCTGCTGCTGCGGCACCAGTACGGCGAGATCAACGCCGACACCGCGCTGATCGTGGGCAACCACAACGATCTTGAGCACGTGGCCGACAATTTCCGCATCCCCTTTGTGTGCGTGCCCGTGACCGCCGACACCCGCGCGCAGGCCGAGGCCCGCGTGCTCGATCTGTTCCATGCGCACCACGTGGACTTCGTGGTGCTCGCCCGCTACATGCAGATACTCAGCCCGGACTTCATCGACGCGTACACCCACCGCATCATCAACGTCCACCATGGGTTTCTGCCGGCTTTCAAAGGGGCCAAGCCCTACCACCAGGCCTACGAGCACGGCGTGAAGCTCATCGGGGCCACCAGCCACTACGCCACCGCCGATCTCGACATGGGCCCCATCATCGAGCAGGAGACCATACGGGTCAGCCACGCCCACAGCCCGCATGATCTCATTGCGGTCGGCCGCGACATTGAGCGCAAGGTGCTTTCCACCGCCGTGCGCGCCCATGCGGACGACCGCATCATGGTGTATCGCCGACGCACCATCGTGTTCAGGTAACCAAATATTTCCAATTGACCGCGGACAGGCCGTTTTGATTTCGGCCGCCGTGAAACAATGCGAAATGGGCCTCTGTTCTGTGCTACCATCTCGCGGTTTTGCGCGTCTTTTCGCAGTTTCTCCTGCCAAAAGATCGCCAGGCTGTCTCTGTAAGAGATTGTCTCCGCTCCCAGAGGCAATCTCACTGTCAACTGTCAACTTATCCCATCCACCGCGGCGGGCCGCGGCAGTGAAAGGAATCCCCCCATGGCCAAGGCCGTATCCGGTGACCGCGTGCTGATCCATTACCGCGTGCGTCTCAGCAGCGGCGACATCATCGATCTGTCGCCCGACAATGAACCACTCGAAATCATTCTTGGCGTGGGCCGCTATCTTTCGGGTATCGAAGACACCGTGGTCGGCATGGAACCCGGCGAGGAACGGTCCGTAATCATGCCCGCGGAGGAGGCCTTCGGCCCGCGCATCGACGACCTCGTTCAGGAGATTGGGCGGGATCTGTTTGCCACAGAGATCACCCCCGAGGTCGGCCAGACTTTCCGCATGGGCGACCCTGAACAGGGGGGGATGGTGCTTACCGTGGTGGCGGTGGACAATGACCGCATCGTGGTGGACGCCAACCATCCTCTCGCCGGCGAGGACCTCCTCGTTGACGTGTCCCTGGTCGGAATCCTCCCCCCCGACCCCGACGCGCTGCTGCGCTACATCAAGGACGCCGCGGAGAACGACCCCACCGCAGACCCGGACGATGAGGATGCCTGCGGCTGCGGCTGTGACCATGATGACGCCTGTCTGGACGACAGCGACTGCGGCTGTAAAGACGACTGCGACTGCGAACACCACGGCGGACCAGATAACGCGGACAAGAACTGATTCAGAAGCGCAGTTGGATCGGGCGACCCGGCGTAGTCTTGAAAACTATTTGGCTGCTGCCGCGTCTGGCTTCTCATCTGTGGGCTTTTCAGGGCCGGTGGGCACCCGTTCGCCCGGAAGGTCTTTCGGATACTTCCGGTCGTCATGGCAGGCGGAACAGTCGGGGGCTTCGCCCAGCCCGTTGGGATGGCAGGCCTCGCACTCGTTGTCCTTGTGGGCCTCGCTGAAAACGAGCCCGGCCTTGGCGTGGTCGAATTCCTTGGGCGGGAACCAGTTCGGCGCATGGCAGTCCTTGCAGGTCTTCTTGCCGATGGCGAACTTGCCTTCCTTGTGGCACTGCATGCAGGCGACCTGCTTGTGGAATTCCTTGAGCATGAACGGAGTGCTCTTGTTGTGGTCAAACGACGGTGCCTCATGATCCTGATGGCACTTGGCGCAGTTGTCCGACGTGTCGTGGCACTTGATGCAGTCCTCGTGGGGATCCTGCCGCACGTGCTTTTGCGGACCGGCCGTGTCATGGCACCGGCTGCAATTCTCCTTCTGGTGGCAGTCCGCGCAGCGCTTGCCGAAAAGCTCGACATGGTCCTTGTGATGGAAGGTGACCATCGAGCCCGCTTCCTGCTCCGGCGTGGGATACACCGCCTTCTCGGGGACCGTCACATTGGGATGGAGTTTTCCTGTGATGTCAGACGGGTCGGGCTTGGACTCAGGCACGGCGGCGGCGCCGCGTTTCGCGTGGCAGAAAATGCAGTCGGTGTCGTGGCTCCACTCGCGATGGCAGGCGAGGCATTGCCGGTGGTAGGCGCCCTTGAGGCCCGGCCGCTGCAGGTTGCCGGGGTCGTTGGTCTTTTCATGGCAGGTGCGGCAGGCAACGATCTTCCCGTCTTCGCCGTGATGGTGGCATGCGCCGCACCCGTCGCCGATGGCTTCCATGCCGGCATGAAGCTTGTGGGGAAACACGACGGGGACGTAGAGGTCGGACAGTTGGTCCATGAGCACGACCTCGGGCTGTTCCGGGGTGGCCTCATCGAGATTTTCATGGACCCGGGGGCGGCGGCATTTGCTGTTCGGAAGGAGGTCGTCCATGCTGGGGCTGCTGGTCCGGTGGCATGGGGAGCAGTCGCCGCCGGTATCGGACTTCTGCGGCATGGGCGATGTGGATGCAGCCTGCTCCGGGAACGCCGGCAGGCAAACTGCCAGCGCCAGAAAGAGGAACACTGTCAGACAGCACTTATGAAACATAGGACCCTGCCTGGACGGGGCGCCGCTGCTGCGCGGTTTCGGTCGCCTCGACAGTTTCGTGCTCTTCAACCGGCAGCACCGGGAAGACCGTGACACACACGCGATAGGCCAGGACAAGGCCGGCCACGAGACCGGTGGTCACCAGAATTTCGGGGGCGCTGGGAAAGTAGGGCGCCTGCGCATAGGGCGGCTTGAATGCCACCAGAAACACATTGATCCGGTTCAGCAGCACCCCCCCCACGACAAGGCTGGACGCGGTCAGCAGGCCCGCCGGTGAATGGCGCATCTTTCCGGAAAGGAGCATTGCGAATGGCAGCGCGACTCCCAGCCCAATCTCGGCGAGAAACATGAGGCTTGTGCCGTCTCCGGCAAAAGCGCCGCCCCAGGCATCGCGGATCAGGAGATCCGAGAACCTGGCCACGCCATAGACGCCCAGGAACAGCACCAGGAACCGGCTGTAGGCGGACAGGACCGCCATTTCCGGCTTCCTTCCGAAGGTCCAGGAGGACAACAGGGACTCAAAGACCACCATCGCAAATCCGGCGGCAAAGGCCGACAGCAGGAACATGAGGGGCATGACAGGCGTGTACCACAGCGGACTCATCTTGTAGGGGACGATCAACAGGAGCGAGCCGAGCGAGGACTGGTGCATGCACGACAGCACAACACCCCCAATGATGAAAAAGAACATCAATTTTGCGAGTATGCCCTGTGCCAGGCGCAGCAGCGCGTCCACGGGCCGGTTAAGGTGTTTCAGCGGCCCCGGCAGGCTCACACGGCCAACAAACCGCTCGCAGACGATCGGCATGAACTCAATGTACAGCACGTTCAGATAGATGGTGACGCACATGGCCACCTCGAACAGCACGGAATTGCCCTGCCACATGGTCGGCCAGAGGGGATGCCAAATGTTGTAGTAGCGACCCAGGTCGGCCATGAGTCCTATTACGGCAAAGGTGTAGCCCAGCATGGCCGTCAGCAGGGCGGGGCGCACGAGCGCCTCGTACTTGCGCCGGTGAAAGATGTGGGCGACGGCGGCGGAGGTGAACCCGCCCGCGGCCAGCGCCACGCCGGACGCAACGTCCACGCCTATCCAAAGCCCCCAGGGATACTGGTTGGTGAGGTTTGTGACCGCGCCCAGGCCGAAGATGAACCTGTAGAGGCCGGCCGCAAGCCCGGTCAGCATGATGCAGACAAGAACCAGCACGCCCGGGGTCAGCAGTCCGCGGCGCAGAGAAACGGGATGTGCGGGCGCGCTCATTTGTCCTCCTTGTGATCAAACATCTTCGTGGCCACCGCCAACAGCCCGAACAGAAGCATGGGGGGCACGCCGTGTTTGAAGATGCCGTGCTGGAGGGGTTCGGTGTACTCGGGAATGGGTTTCTCCCCGAATTCCATCAGCCCCAACTCGGGGACGGGACGGCTGGTGAGGTAGAGCCAGGAGGTCCCGCCCAGCTCATGCTCACCATAAACGTGGTCTAAATACTGCTCCGGATGGGCCTCTATTTTCGCGCGGGCCAAACCGATCAGTTCACCCCGTTTGGCGAAGGTGAGGCACATGGGCGGACAGATGTCAACGCAGGCCGGCGTTTTTCCGCCCTTGGAGACCCGTTCAAAACAGAACGAGCACTTGCTCACTTT
Source organism: Candidatus Hydrogenedentota bacterium (assembly GCA_903922535.1). The sequence continues at coordinate 178 of CAIXUF010000682.1, read as the reverse complement.
CGGCGCGAGCGCTTTGTCATATTCGTAGGCGGGCACCTGGAAGGGGCAGGCCACCATGCAGTAACGGCAGCCCATGCATTTCCAGGAGTCATAGGTCACGGCACCGTTTGGCTGTGGGCGCAGCGCACCCACCAGGCAGGCGGAGGCGCACGCCGGTTTCAGGCAGTGCATGCACTGG
>CAIXUF010000681.1 GCA_903922535.1 Candidatus Hydrogenedentota bacterium | reverse complement strand
GTGGACGCCCTGCACGCCAAGGGCAACCTGGCGGGTGTGTACGCGAGCGGCACCGGCTACACGCTGCGCAGCAACACCGACCCCACTTTCAACCGCGAACAGGAATTCGCAGACAAGCATCTCGTCGACATCGTCTCCCAGGCGCCCGACGGCAAGCCCGCCGACAACGGCGTCTGCGCCGGGCCGAATGCCCAGCGCATCGGCTATGACATGTGCCCGGCCAACGAGTGGGTCAAGGACGTGGTCGCCGACGAGGTGGCCAAGGTGCTGCCCTCCGGCGTGGATTACATGCAGTATTTCGACCAAAACCTTGGCGGTTCCTGCTACCGCTGCTACGCCAAAACCCACGGCCACCCCGCAGGGCCGGGCATCTGGCAGAACCATGCCATGATCGACATCTACCGCAGGCTTCAGGAACTGGTCGTGCGCAGCGGACGCAAAACGCTTATCGGCTGCGAAGCCGCTGCCGCCGAACCTTTCATTCCCTACCTGCTGTTCAATGACAACCGTTTCCACCTCAACCTCCACGCCGGTACGCCCGTGCCCGCCTATGCCTTTGTGAACCATGAATATCTCAACAACTTCATGGGCAACCAGAACGCCGTCGGGGCCTTTGTCGACATCGCCAAGTCGCCCCTCAACCTGCACCAGCGCGTGGCCATGTCCTTTGTGGAGGGCGACCTGCTCACCGCCATACTCAAGGGCGGCGGCAAGCTCTGCTGGGAGTGGGGCAGTTCTTGGGACACACCAGGCCCCGACCATGAGTCCGTGGTCACGCTCATGCGCAATCTGAACGCCTGGCGGCAGGGCGCGGGCAAGCCCTACCTGCTCTATGGCCGCATGCTCAAACCCTTCCCCCTGACCGGCGATCACGACATCCCGATGCAGACGCCGCGCAACCAGCAGATTCATTTCCGGTCCGTGTTCACGTCACGCTGGGAATACAAAGGAAAGACAGCACAGTTCCTGGTGAACTACACGCCAGAACCGCAGGAAGTGACTGTCGACACTGGGTCAGTTGGCGCCAAGCTTCGCCTGTTCATCCATCCCACCAGCAACAACGGCGTCGCCGTCTTCCCCCCCAAAGGAGGCTTCCTTAAGGTGCCCCTGTCGCCTTTGTCCGCCGTCATGCTCGAAGAATAGAGGCACATCCAGGTCCGGGGGATCTGTGCTTCGCGGAACAGCTTGATACCGAACTCGGTGGGTTCCAAATAGCACCTGATCAACCTGAACCGGGTACGCACACCATGAAAGACACAGGACACGCCGGGCCCTTCAGATATCCCCAGGGGATTATGGAGCAGCGCCCGGGGTTGGCGGTAGGCGCAGCGAAGCGGAGCCGGACGCCTACCCAGGTGAGGGGCATTACCCCGCGCATTCTTACGCTGAAAAGCGTTATGTTGTCGTGGGGGAATCACCCCTACGGGGTGGAAAAACGAAACCCATTCAATCTTGCCAAATGTCACGTTTTCGGCCCAAAAACCGCCGTCGTCGTGCGTTATCTGGGATGAGTTTCTTGAGGCATACGGGGGTCTATCAATCCGATGGGGGGCCGTGTGCGGAGCACGGGTTTTGTCCCATGCCCC
>CAIXUF010000680.1 GCA_903922535.1 Candidatus Hydrogenedentota bacterium | reverse complement strand
TGGAAGCCACCCCGACGCCTTTGGAAGCCACCGGAACCTGTTTGGAAGCCACTGGAACCCGTTTTTCGAGCTGCCGGAAACGGCAAGTGGTGTGTTTGAAGACCGTTACGATTTTCGACCACCTGTTTTCGCGTGTTCTTGAAATTTTTCCTGTGGGTAGGAAAGCTTCGACCCACAACCTGTAGTAATCCGGCCCACCGGCGCTTTGGAGCGGGATTACAGGACGGAGAAAGTTCGCAAGACGCTGTAACCAGGAATTGCGGACATCGTTATACCTGTTTTGACCCGGGCGGTGACCGGCCGCTACAGCGGCCATGTCCGAGTTTCCTTCAGTTTTCATCATTCGTAATCCGTCATTCGTCATTTCATTCCTTACTTCGTTCCTTGCTCTGGTATGGGCGGCCATTCCTGGCCGTCACTGCGATTCCGACGCGGCGGCCAAGGATGGCCGCTGCGCATTGCACTTGCGCATTGCATTCGCGCATTGTCCCCCTCCCCACGCGGAACAACACATCCCTCCCTAATAGGGCGCAAAACGGGGTTTTGGGGGCAAAAAAAAATTGCGCGCCTGGCCATCTGACGGCCTGCACGCAAGATATAAAAAAGAAGATTTTTACGATTTATTTCACCTCGACAAATCGACCCCTTAACTGTCTATAAAAACGTATGTTACGGTTAACTAAGCGATGTGTAATGACTTACGACTCAAAGATGTTCCGGTTGCGTTCCAACTTGTACCCCGCTCTTGTGGCATTTCTCTTTGTGGCACCCCCAAGTCCGCTTGGGGGTGTCTTGGGTGACCCGTACAAACAGAACACCCCCAAGCGGACTTGTGGGTGCCACAAGAGGGGTGCCACAAGAGCAATCGTCAATCGTCAATTCTACTTCCACTCCACCACGCCGGTGACGCCTAGCAGGATCGGCACCGCGCTGCCATTTCCGACGAACTCGATGCTCTTGATATCGACGGCGCGGCGGTCCAGCGGGGCGGTCCATTCCATGCGATAGAGGCTGCCCTGGTGGTACTTGGGGACCTTGACCGTTTCGACGACGGTGGTAAAGGTGTCGGCCTCGAAGGGGAAGCGGGCGACCGGGTCGGCTGTCCAGTCTTTCATATTGTTGGGGTTGACCGCGAGGGTCACGTCCTTGCCGTCGGCGTAGTGAATGACGTAGCGGAAGATTTCCTTATCGCTGCTGTTTACCCACGTGCCCGAGTGCAGGAAGTACAGGTCGTCGAACTTTCTGCCGACGGGGATTTCGACCTTTTCCGGCAGATCGCTGTTGAGCACATGACTGCTCTTGAGCTCGACGATGCTATTAGGCGCATCCATGATCTTGAAGGCGACGCCGCCGAATCGGCGCGTTCCGGTTTTGACTTCGCGCATGTCGGCGGTGGGGCCCTGGTCGTCCCATCCGCCCTTGCCGTCGCCGGCCTGGTCGTCGGCGAGGCTGCGGTTGGCGAACTTGGACAGGTCCACCTGGACCACCTCGCGGAACTTGGCCAGCGGCAGGCGAGGTTCGAGGATCTCGCCCTTGGCTGTCGGGCCCGCGGCACTGTCGGTGTGGATGTTCACGTCGTCAAAGCCCACGTCGCCCTTGCAGGGAGTCAGGCCGAAGAACAAGGCCATTCGCACGGCGCCCTGGGGCGTGGTGATTGTTTCTTCGATGGGCTTCCAATCGAAGTCGCCCTGCGTGAGTTCCGGCCGGACAGCAGGCAGTCATCGATTTTTCGAAGATCAAAACGATAACCGTCTCCCTTATCTAACCGCATCTAACCGGTCTGAGCCAGTGCCCTAAAGGCTCAGTGGCGATCTTGGAGAAGTGCCATCGGGCTTTCACCCTAGACAGACGGTCTCGCTCTTTTCGACAATTGTCAAAGTACCGGAACCGCGTTCAAACGCGTTTGAACATGAGGTCATCGGAAACGACGGCGCCAATCAACGGAATAACGCGCTAGTTCTGCGAGCCTCGACTAAACGAGTGCGCCCGGAAGAAGTCGCGCCGCCCGTGAGATCGACTCGCGAGCGGCTTCCGTCGAAGAGCGAAGTGGCGTCAATGGAAAGTACCCCTTTCGCGCCAGGCCGGCAGACTGCGGCCACCGGCGACTAGAGCCGAAACCGCGCTTTCTTCTTCTCCGCCACCAGCGGCGCGTTCATGAAGTCCACAAACGGCGCCACCGCCCGGACCCGTCGTAAGATCTCGTCGAAGACGGCGGGCGT
>CAIXUF010000679.1 GCA_903922535.1 Candidatus Hydrogenedentota bacterium | reverse complement strand
GACGGCGTTCCATCTCGACGCGCATCATATCCGACTCATTTTACAAACCACCAAACGGCGGGTGAAATTGTGACCATCCTTCATAATTGTCCGATCTGCGGCAAGCCATGACCACCAACCTCATTCCCCTCGACCGGCTGCTGCCGCAGGACAAGGACGCGGAAATGGCCGTGCTGGGCGCGATCCTGCTGGCGCCGGTGGACGTGCTGCCACTCGTCCGTGACCGGCTCGACGCCAACAGCTTCTACTTCGCCTCGCACCAGACCATTTACACGGCCATCCTCAACTCGCCGACGCCCGATATGGTCCTGCTCACCGGCAGTCTGCAAACCGCCGGCAAGCTGGATGAAATCGGCGGCGCGGCGTACCTCGCCGACCTTGTGGCGCGGGTGCCCACGACCGCAAACGCGGAATACTACATTGACCGTGTTGAAGAAAAAGCCCGGCTCCGCGCCCTGATCGGCACAACGTATGACATCCTCACGCGCGCGTTCGATACCGACGACGTGCCGGCGTTCCTCGACGCCGCCGAGAAGAACGTGCTGGCCGTCACCGCCGCCGCCAACGGCAAGACGCAGGGGCGCGACATGCAGGACGGCTCCAAGGTGTTCATGGACCGGCTGGCGAGTCGGTTGGACGTGGAAACCAACGGCGTCACCGGGATACCCACCGGCCTCGGCTTACTAGACAAGTGCACCACCGGCCTGCATCCCTTGCTCTATCTGATTGCCGGCCGGCCCGGCTCCGGCAAGACCGTGCTCCTGGAGAACATGGCCCGCGCCTGCGCGCTTGAGGCTGGCCAGCCCGTCGCCTTCTTCTCCCTTGAAATGTCGCTGGAAGAACTCATGGAACGGACCTATTCCGCCGTCGCCAATGTTCCCAGCATGGCGCTGCGCACCGGGCAGATCAACGCCGAAGAACACGCCCGCGTGATTGCCGCCCATCCGATTATCTCGCAGATGAAAATGTTTGTCGAAGATGAAGGTGGCCGCGACATCCTCGACATCCGCCGCCGCGCCCGCTGGCACTGCCGCCGCCACGGCGTCAAGGCAATTTTTATTGACTATGCCCAGCTCATCAAGTCCGGCTCCAAAAAGGGAATGCAGAATGAGGTTTGGGAATTAAACGAGGTGTCCCAAGGCTTGAAAAATTTACAGAAGGAACTGGGCATTGCCGTGGTGGTGGCCGCCCAGCTTGGGCGCGACGTGGAAAAACGCGGCGACAACGCCAAGCCCCGGCTGTCCGATATTAAGAGCTGCGGCGCGTTCGAGCAGGACGCCGATGCCGTGTTAATGATCATGCGGGATTCCTACAATGACGACCCCGCCGTCCGGTCCCGCGCCGATTTGTACATTACCAAGCAGCGCCACGGCCCGACGGGCAAGATTCCCCTCTATTATCACGAGGAATTTTACAGATTCGCCAGCGCCGTGGATTAACCCTCGACCTTCCACCGCTTACTGCGTCGCTGCGCGGGACAGTCGGGGCGCGGGACGGTAAATCTCCTGGATCCATTGCGTCTGTTGGTCCGGCGTGATCGTCTGACTCCGCAGAATCTTCTCCGCCATGTGTGGCAGAATTACCGCCCGTTCCGCCGGGGTGGCCAACCGCCAGACCTGGATCGCCTCTTCGGGGCGCTCGATCCGTTTGATCTGACTCACCAATGGCGGCAACTGCGCCTCCGCCATTGTTCGCGCCGCCAGCCGGGGATCCAGCTTGCCGGTCGTGGTTGCTTGCTGATAAACCGCGCCCAACTGCGGCGACCGTTGCTGCACGGCAATCCGCAGTTTCTTCTCCGCCTGGCCACGGTCCCATTCCGCCGTGGTCCGCGCTTCAACGGAACGCTGGCCTTGCAATGCCGCCCCGGAGGCTGCTTGCGCGCGCGTCTGTTGGAAACTGGCCGGCGCCGGGTTCATTCCCACCAGTGACAACGCGGCGGTCCGGGTGCTGCCGCCCTCTTCCCGCAGCCGTTGGATGTTGCTCGCGGAATACGGCAGAAAAGTTTTCGCCGCGTACCGGGCTTCCTGACCGACCTGCGCCAACACGGGATCGCCGGGGTGCCGGATTTCCCGGTGGTAATAATCCTGATTGCTGACCGCCATCCGATATGCCTCCCCAAAAATCGGATGCACCTTGGACAAGACCGTGTTGCCCGGTGACTGCGTAAAATGTTCCACGTCCTTCCAGTAGGTCGGTTGCACCAGGCGGATTTCGTTGCCATTCTCATCCTTCTCGCCAGTGCTGGGGTGCGTCAAATCATTCCACGTCTGCGGCGCGCGGCCGGTCAACACGCGATGGATCACGCCGCCGACAATCGCCGTCATCAAGGGCAACGTGAGCGCATAGGCGGTGCGCTGGCTCATCTGCCAACCCTTGCCGGTGGCCAAATCTTTCACGGACCGGCCGGCATCCAAAACACCGCCCCCCAGTTGGCGCGCCGTCCCGACGTTCCAGCCGAGTGATTGCGTCACCCCGGTGGCCGCGTCCAGGGCGGTCTTGTCCCAGAACATGTTATCGCGGATCATCTGGCCGAACCGGTCATCCACATTGTCCTGCACCTTGGCCAGCGTATCGCGCAATTCCAATTCCGTCGGCTCGCGCCCCAAGCGTTGTTGCAGGCGCCCCACCTCACTCACTGCCGCGCGCGCGAATGCGCCGAGTTTCAGGTTGGGCACATACATTTCGAACATCGGGCGCATTGTCTGCTCCAGTCCCGCGAATGGGGCGCGGCCCAGCCCGCCGGCCAGCCGGGCCGCGCCCCGGCCCAACTCACCGCCTTGCGCCGCTGCCGCCGCGCCGCGAAACGCCCCCAGCATATTCTTCGTGAGTGCCGTGCGGTAAAACGGGTCCATCCCGGTCCGCGCCCCGCCAAACCGCGCCCACTCCGCCAGCTGCGATAATTCCGGGTGGGTGCCCGGCTGTAACAATTCCGCCTTTAAGCGTGACCCCCGCAACGCCGTGGCCACGCCAAACGCCTCACCCGGTACCCGTGCCAAATCTTTCAGGGCATTCCCGACTTCCAAATTTCCCAAGTCCGCCATGGCGGACGTGGCCTGATTCATTGGCGCTTCATACGCGCCGAACCCCAAATGGAACGCACCAAACAACCGGAGCTGCAACATGATGTTCGAGACATTCCGCAACCCCCGGAACGCCGCGTACTGCTGCAAGCCCGGCGCCAACTGATTGTTGATCTTCTCCGCGATCTCCTTTGGGAACACCCACTCGCCGTATTCCAGCTTCCCGTTGCCGGCAAATTCCGTGCTCAGTTTCTTCAAGGCAATCCCCGGCCGGATGTCCGCCAGTTCCTTCAACTCCGGCGTGCCGCGCACAAACTTGTCGAACCGGTCAAACACCGTTGGCGCGACTGCCCGGAAATCTTCCGGCGCATGAATGTACGCCTCCAGCATGTGCGCCATCTTCTCCGGCGTCTTCCGCACGTACCGCTTGTAATTTTCCGACGGCTCGCTGCCCTTCCAACTCAAGTCCGCCAGTGCCCGTAATTCATTCTGGACCGGCGACCGCGCCGACGGCGATTCCCCACCGGTGATTTTCTGCCACAGTCCGTATTTGTCGTCGAGCTGGTGGCCGATCTCGTGCGCCAGCACGCTGGTCTCGCTGCCAAATTCCGTTTCAATCCGGTTCGCGCCCGTGTACGACAACCCCAAACTCTGGCCCCGCAGCCCGGCCTTGCGCTCGTGCGTGATGCCTAGATTGCCGGCCACCTGTTCCAGTCCCTCATACACCGCCTTGTCCACGTGCTCCGTCATGGTCTGGTTCGGGTTCCCGTACCGTTTCGTGATCGGGTCATTCAATGCCGCGTAACCGTCCGGCATCTCGCTGAACACGTATTTGAACTTCCCTTGGCCATCATCGCGGAGTTGCTGGATCATCTGTTCCGAGGCGAGCAACTTCTGGATGCTTCGCAACCGGTCAATTGCCATCGTCACCGGATTGGGCGAGACCGGCTCGAACCCCGCCGCGCGCGCTTCGTCCACAAATTCAAACGACCGCTTCATCAAATAACCCCGGTCGCCGCGCATGGGCCGTTTCGCCGTCTGGTCGGCCAGCCATGCCCGGACCTTCTCCGGGTCCTTATACCGGCGGCCCAGATAATCCTGTTTCACATGTTCGGGATCCAGATGTTCCGCCGCCGCCAATCGGGCGGTGGCCGCGTCAACAGCCGCGCGCAACGCCTGCTGGTCGGCGGGCTTCAAATCGGCAGCGGGCAATCCCCGTTCCATCGCATCCGTAATCGCGTACTGGCGCGCCACCGGCAGCCGGTCAATCTGCGCCTCCAATTTGCCGAGGTTGTGATCGAGTCGGTCCGCGTAGATGGCATTCTCTTCCCGCATTTGCCGCACCCGCAATTCGCCCAGCCGGCCCAACTCACCACCGCCCAATCCGAACACCCGCCGCGTGCCGTCCAGAATCTCTGACGAACCCGCCGCGAGCTTGCCCGGTAATCCTTCGGGATCGAGCCACGGTTTGCCCGGCGGCGCCGGCGGAGACGGCACCACGCCCGGCTCGTCACCGGCCTTGGCAGCGGCATAAATCTCCCCATGCGACCCCCGCGCAATCGGCTGCCGGGGCGTGAACAATTGCGACTGATTCGGATTGTTCGCCGCCTCCCGCAATCGCTCTCGGCGGATTTCTTCCTCAGTCTGCGGCGCGGACTCAACTTGCGGCGGCGCGGACTCGCCCGCGAGCTTGAACGGTTCCGACTGGCCCTTGAGTAAATCTTCCCCACCTAGACCAGTCCCCAATCGCGGCGGCGCTTCCGCTGGAGCCGCCAAACGGGGCGCAGCGGGCGATTCTGGCGCAATGGGTGCCGTTGCTCTGGCCCGCGCGAGGAAATTATCCACCGGCGTTACCACACCCGGCGCGACCGGTTCCGGTTGCAAGCTGGCAATCAGGTCCGGCGCAGTTAAAGGCGTGACAGCCAGGCGGGGCGTCAGTGGTGCCGTGGCGTGCGCTGCCGCGCCGAGCGCGCCCAAGCCCATCATCGAGGCCGACCCCAGCCGACTCGCTAACGGCTGGCTGGTATCCGCCAAGGTTTGTCCAGCTCCGGCGGCCATGCTGCCCGCGAAATAGCCGCTCACCAGCTTGGGAATGACTTGCGCTGCCGTCCGCACATACGGTGCCACCGCGCCGACTGGCGCGCCCGCCAACGCCGCCAACGGGCCGGCTACCGCGCCCAGCCCGGCCATCAATCGCAGATTGCCGACACTGGTAAGGCCGCCCAGCACATCGCCGGCGCCCGCCAGATAATTCCCCACCGGCCCCGGCTGCGGCCCCGTCAAATAGCGCACCCCTTGGCCGATTGGCACCAACGGCGTGTTCTCAGTAATCGGCGCGGTAATGTCGGCACCGGCGCCGTGCGGATTCGGCACGCCCGGTCCGGTTGAGGGCAAGCCCGCCGGCACATCCGAGATTCCAACGGAAGACAAGCGCGGCATGGTTGCCAACGGCGACATCCCCTGCGTGCTGGGTACCTGGCTGCCGTACAGATGGCCGACCAGCTCCGCATCCGAGTACCCGGATTTGCGGGCGGACACCGTATCAAAGCCGCTCAGCCCGCCGAGATAATCCGCGATCTCGCCATCCGCGTAGCCCGCCTGTCGTGCGCCATCGAGGTCGAAGGCCATGCGTTACTCCTACTGCTGCCGAGAGAATTGACTCAATGGCGGCCGGTTGGTCGCACCGCCACCGCCACCGCCACCGCCACCGCCACCGCCCACGGCCACACCACCCAGCGTCAACGGCCCGCTGGGAGCATTCGTCCCTTGGCCACTCAACCCTCGACCGTTCCCTTGCCCGCCCGGCAGTTGCAGACTTCCCAGCATCTGCGTCAGCGCATCCACCGGCGCGCCACCGGGCGCGCCTTGGGCACTGGCGACTTGCCCGCTCGCACTTCGCCAATTATTTGTCGTAAAGCTACCATTTACCGGAGCACCGGTCGCGTCCAGGACCGGACTAACGGTGGCCAGGCGACCTTGTGCACCGTAAATATCAGCCTGTTGCCGGCCGGCCGTTTGCAGAGCACCCATCATGCCCGTCGGCATACCGGCAGTGGACATGAGGCCAGAACGCTGTTTGTTCTGGGTGTCTTCCTGCCATATTTTGAATTGATCCTGATTTTGCGCCACCGCCAATTGCCGGGCTTGGATGTCATCCTGATTTGGCTTGGTCTGGCCGAGGAGTTGCTGACCGGTCCCCGGATCACTCATCGGCTTGACATCGCTGGCGTCGAATTTATTCCGCAGCCAGGTCTTGCCATTGGCATCAATGAACGGTTCGTACTCCGCCTTGACCGCCTTGCCCACCAGCGGCGAATACTTCATCACGGGCCGGCCGGTGGCGTCCACCGTGATCTCCGGCGGCCCGTACGTGCCCGGCGTGCTGACCAGGCCTTGTAACAGCGTGTTCTGCTGGTCAATGGTTTGTTGCTGGCGCTGCTGTTGCTGGATGAGCGCAGTCAGCCGTTGCTGGGCCACGAGCGCCTGCGTGTAGCGCGCGGCGGCGAGCATCTGCCGGCTCTGCATCGCGCCCATGCGATATTGCGCGTTCAAGTTCGCTGCGCCGGTCGCGTACTCCTGCATCGCGTTCGGGTCCAGCACTGCATTCGGTCCGGGAATGTTATAGGGCATTGTCGTCTCCTCCTGATTAACTCATCTGTTCTTCGGGTGACTCCTGCATTCCGCCGTCGCCCGTATTATAAAACGCCGTGGCGGCGTCATTGCCAGCCCAGCTACCCGCCGGCGCCGGCGGCAACGCGGGCATGTCCCCTTGGCCACTTGGCGACGGGGCACCCGCCCCTCCGCCACTCGCCCCTTGGCCGCCATTCTGTCCGCCCGCTTTGGCCATGCTCAACAACAGCGCCAGGTCTTGCGTGCCCGGCAGGTAATTCGTGTTGCCGAGCACGTTGTTCAATGAGTTGGCGTTCTGCTGCATCGCATTCACATACTGCGCGGTGGCCTGGAACCCGGCCCCGGCGGTTTGCGTCTGCAAATTCGTCAGGTCGGCATTCTGGTCGCGCGCCTGTTGCATCCGCAATGTGGCGATCATCCGGGGATCGAGCGGCCGGCCCATCTGGGCGTACATCTGGCGCAAATCCTCGACGGCGGTATTGTACTGGCGCGCCCGCGCATCCTGCAAAATCCCCTGCGTTTGCGCCTGAAACTGCGGCCCGTAGGGATTTTGGGATAACAAAGAAGTCGGCACCCCATTTTGCGCGCCGACCGCCTGTGCCCGGTCATTCATGGCGCGGCTCCGGGCATCCTGCAAATTCTGGTTGTAGGCATCCGTGCCCTGCGCCACGCCATTATTCCCATTCGGATTATAATTGGAGTTGTACGGATCCGCATTGGGATTCGTATTATTCATCCGCCCAAACGCATTCGGCGTGCCCATGTCCGCTGCTGTCCGCCGGGCCATGTCCTGCAACAGCCCTTGCCCGGCCGGGCCGGTTGGTGGCGGTGTCTGCCCCACCGCACCCCACATGTTAGGTTGATTTCCCGCCCCCCCGCCATACCCGCCATCACCAGACGGCAACGACACCGGCGTTAACGGCGGCATGGCGGCGCCAAAATCACCATTCCCCCCACCGTATGCGCCGCCTGCATCGTTCAAAGTCAGCGGCGCGACCGCGCCCCCACCGTATGCGCCGCCTGCATCGTTCAAAGTCAGCGGCG
>CAIXUF010000678.1 GCA_903922535.1 Candidatus Hydrogenedentota bacterium | reverse complement strand
CGAAATCTTGAGCCAGCCCGCCGCGCCGAGCTCGCCCGACTGCACCCTGGCGCGCATCGCCTCGAATTCGTGGAAATAGCGCACCACATGGCCCACGAAGAGCTTTACCTTTGCCTTCTCCGCCGCGGCAATCGCCTTTTTGCAGTCCGCCACGCTCAGACAGAAGGGTTTCTCGCAAAAAATGTCCCTGCCCGCCTTGGCCGCCGCCTGGATCAGCGCCAGATGTGTCGGCGTCGGCGTGGCAATGGCCACCACGTCCACGCCCTTGGCGGCCACCGCCGCCATGGGATCGGCCGAGACCTTCGCGCCGAATTTCTCCGCAAGGGCCACCGCCGCCTTGCGCACCGAGTCGGCGCACAGCACAATCTTGTGACCGCAAAGAACGGCCATTTGTGCGTGCAGCGCGCCCATGCCGCCGCAGCCGATAATTGCCACGTTCATCACGTTCCTCCTCTTGAACCGCCGTCACCACGCGCCCCGACCGGGCACACAAGGCGGAAACGGAACAAAGCATACCATTTCCCCAAGTCCAACGCCACGCGAAGACGCCATGCGGAGAACGGCCCGCGTTGAAGAACACCGGCGCGCACCCCGCCCGAAAGCTCCAAAATACCATGAGGAGTCCGGGGCCGTGTATGATACGGACTATCTGGCACCTACCCGACCATTGGAGTCTGACATTCATGGCCTTTCTGAAGCGCCACCGTTTTGCCATCGCCTTCGCGCTTCTTGCCGTCGCCACCGCTGTTGGCCTGTACAGTCTGTTTTCGGCCGACTGGCGCGGCGCGCTGCGGTTTTGGTCCGGCCGGGGCTGGGTGCTTGGCAGGGTGCTCGGGTTGCACACATTGAACGTCATGACGGACGGTCTGTTGTGGCTGTGGCTGCTGTCGGGGTTCGGCATACGACCGGGCCTGCGTCGCGGTGCCGTGATATTCCTCGCGGGATTCGCCGGCCTGCTGCTTCCCGCCCAATTGGGCCGTCTCGTGAGGTCGGAGGAGTTGGCCCGGCTGGGCCACGGTCGTTTTGCCGACGCCGCCAAGGCGGAGGTGGTAATGCTTGCTCTCATTGCCATGACGGCATTTGCGCTCCTGGCGGGTGTCCTTGCGGGGCTGTGGCGGATTTGGGCGGCCGTGCCGGCCGCACTGGGCGTGACTGCGGGACTTCTTTGCTGCGCGGCTTTGGGGATGCGGATGGTGCCGCGCATGACGCATCTTCTGCCCGTCGGCTATTTCCTGCGCCTGTCCACAGTTGCCGCTACCGGCCTTGCCGCAGTCGGCTGGATAATCAGCGGTTTCGGCCTGTTCCTGATATTGCAGGAAATCGTTCCGGGCATTGCGCTGTGGCAGGCCATGATTGTTTCGCCGTCAGGCATGCTGCTTGGTTCCGCCAGCGGAATGCCCGGCGGGTTGGGCGTGGTGGAGGGTTATCTGGGTGCCGCGTTTCATGCCATGCACGTGCCCGGCGAACACCTTGCCCTTGCAGTGGGGGCGTTCCGGTTGATAACGTTCTGGCTTTGGATTCCGGTGGGCTGGGTGGCCCTGACAGGACTGGGCCGCCTGCCCGATGCCCCGCAGGCGTCCGACGACGTGACGGTGAACGAAGATGTCCGCTGACTTTCTGCAAACGGCGCGCCGGGCGGCGCATGCCGCAACGGCGCTGGGGCGCATATTCCTCCTCGGAAAACGCATGCCGCTGTTCGCGGCGTGGAACGTCACATTCCGCTGTAATTTGCGATGCCGCTACTGCGGGGCCTGCGACACCCGCGAGGAGGAATTGGACACGGCGGGCGTGCTGCGGGGCCTCGACGAACTGTGGGTGCTCGGTGCGCGCTGGATTACCTTTGGAGGTGGCGAACCCCTGCTGCGGTCCGACATGGGCGAGATCATGACCCATGCGAGGGAACTTGGGTTCGAACCCTTTATCAGCACCAACGGCTGGTTGGTTCCCCGCCATATGGACGTGGTGCGTCTTGCAAGCCACGTCAATCTCAGCCTGGACGGACCGCGCGAGGTTCATGATGAGGTTAGGGGCGCGGGGGCCTTCGACCACACGCTGGACGCGGTCCGCGCATGCCGCAACGCGGACGTGCCGGTGTCGTTCCAGTGCACGCTGTCCAGCGTGAACCTGCAAAGCGTGGACGAGGTCGTCGCGCTGGCCGGGTCGATGGGCGTGCCAGTGATGTTCCAGCCGGCCACGGCCTGGCTCGACTCGTCTGCGCAGCCCAATCCCATCGCGCCGGAGCGCGGCGCCTACCGCAACGCCATACACCGGCTGATCGAACTCAAACGCGGCGGGAAACCCGTATCCAATTCCGTGGCGGGCCTGAGGCATCTTGCGTGCTGGCCCGAAAACGCGCGCATCTGGTGCGGCGCGGGCAGGATTACGGTGGAGATTGAGCCCGACGGCCGGCTGCTTGCCTGCCACCAGCTCGAATTCTCGCGCGCCGCCGCCGAACATCCCGGCGGCGCGCATGCCTCCATCACCGAGCAGTTTGCCCGAACACGCGCCCTCCCCGGCTGCGGCCAGTGCTGGTGCGGGCCCCTGGTCGAACTGGCCATGCTCTTCTCAATGAAACCCGGCGCCGTCTTCAGCGTCCTGCGAAGGTTTGTCGAATGACACTTTCCCTCGGAGTCAGCGAGGACCTGTTTGACGCGGGCGTGACCCTTTGCGCCGACGGCCGCGTCCTGTTTGCCTCCAATGAGGAGCGCTACACCCGCCGCAAGAACGAGGGCGGATTTCCGCGCCGCTCGCTGGAGGCCGCGCTGCGCCATGCCGGCGTGACGCTTGCCGACATCGACCGTGTCTGTATCGCCGGTCTGATGACGCCGCCGCTGCCCGTGCGCGCGTTCCCCCGTCTGCACGACTGGTCCTATGCCATCAAGCGCGAGAAGCGCGATTCGGTGCTGCGCCGCCTTGCCGACGCGGTCACTTTCCTCACGCCCATGTCGCACACCGCACCCGACGCCGCCGCGCGCGGCTGGGTGCAGTGGCTGCTGCCGAAACTGGCGCGCCGGCACCTGCGCGGACTGCGCTCCGGCGCGGTGGTTGATTTTGTGGACCACCACGAGGCCCACGCCGCGGCCGCCTGTACCCTGTCCGGGTACGACGAGGCGCTGTGCGTCACCGCCGACGGCATGGGCGACGGGCTGTCGCTCACCGTGTCGCGCTATACGCGCCCCGGTGTGCCGAAGCGCGTTTGGGCAGTGCCTTCGCGTGATTCCTTCGGCCTGTTCTTCGAAATACTCACGGAAGCCTTCGGTTTTGTGGCCTGCCGTGACGAGGGCAAGCTCACGGGACTGGCCGCCATGGGCGATCCCGACCGCATCACCCTGCCGGTGCCCTTTACGATGGAACAGGGACGGCTGCGCTACACCGGTCCCCTGGCCCGTCCCGGCGTGGCGTGGGCCAAGAAGGAACTGCTCAGCCGCTATTCGCGCGAGGATATCGCCGCGTGGGCGCAGCGCATTCTCGAAGACCATATTGTCGCCATCACCCGGGACCATCTGCGCAAGACCGGACTGCGCCGGCTCGCCCTGGCCGGTGGCGTGTTTGCGAATGTGAAACTCAACCAGCGCCTGCATGAACTGCCTGAAACCGACGCCCTATTCGTCTGCCCCAACATGGGCGACGGCGGGCTGTCGCTGGGCGCCCTTGCCGCGCGCGGCGCAGTCGAACCGCACAAGCTGGAGCATGTTTTTTTTGGGGATGGATTCAAAGAGACGGAGTTGGCGTCCGTGCTGCGCGAAAAGGGTCTTGCCTTCGACCGGCCCGGCAGCATCGAAACGCGCACCGCCGAAATCCTGGCCGACGGCAAGATTGTCGCCCGATTCGACGGGCGCATGGAATGGGGGCCGCGCGCGCTGGGCAACCGTTCCATCCTCGCCCCGGCCTGCGATCCCGCCGTGCCCGACCGGCTCAACGAACAGTTGAAGCGCAGCGACTTCATGCCCTTCGCCCCGGCCCTTCCGGTGGAGGACGCCGACCTCTACGTGGCCGACGCCGAACCCGCCCGCCATGCGGCCGAGTTCATGACCGTATGTTTCCGCTGTACCCCGCTCATGGCGGAACGCTACCCGTCGGTGGTGCATGTCGACGGCACGGCCCGCGCCCAGTTTGTGCGGCCCGAGGTCAACCCGGGCTTCCACCGCATCCTCACCGAATACCGCGCCCGCACCGGCGGCGGCGTCATGCTGAACACCAGTTTCAACATGCACGAAGAACCCATCGTTTGCACCCCAAAGGAGGCGGTCAACGCCTTCTTGGAGGGCAGGCTGGACTACTTGGCGCTGGGCCCCTTCCTGGTGCCGAAGCCATAGGGCAAAGGACGAAAGGGACGTAAAGGACCCAAAGGACGGAGGGCGGCGCGGGTCTTTAGCCAAGTTGACGAGGAGAAGACACTCCTGTAATCTGTAATCTGTGATCGTGAGTTGTGCTTTGATCGTGTCCTTTTCGTCCTTTGGGTCCTTTTCGTCCTTTCCGGAGGGTTGGCTCCAATGACCGAAGGTTTCATTCCGCCTCATGGCGGCTACAGCAAACTGCGCTCTTACCAAAAGGCTGAAATTGTCTACGACGCCACCATATATTTCTGCGACCATGCAATAGGCAGAAGTGATCGCACCCACGGACAGATGGTGCAAGCCGCCCGTTCGGGTAAACAAAACATCATTGAGGGAAGTGTCGCCTCGGGCCACTCGAAAGAAGCGGAGATTATGTTGACTGGCGTGGCGCGGGCCAGCCTGGAGGAGTTGTTGGGGGACTACTTGGATTTTCTGCGTATACGCGGTCTCGAGGAATGGGACAAGAATCACCCTTATGCAAAGCGTCTTCAGACCTTGAACCGCATTCCCGGCGCAACCTATGAAATCTTCCGCAAAGGCATCGAAAACCCCGACCCCGCCATTTCTGCCAATGTCATCATCGGCCTGATTCGCGTGACGACCTATTTGCTGGACCGGCAAATTAGGCGTCTGGAAAAAGAATTCATAGAACATGGTGGTTTGCGTGAAAGGATGACCCAAGCACGGCTAAAACGCAGAAACAGGCCTGACCCCAGGGCAATCGCATTAAATTAAGCCAGCTGCTGCCTGACCTTTCCTGACCCTGCAATTCATCTTCTCGACACCAACCTGCCATCGGTGTCTTTTCGCCCGTCCGGCCTGGCGCCCCCTTTGCAT
>CAIXUF010000677.1 GCA_903922535.1 Candidatus Hydrogenedentota bacterium | reverse complement strand
TATCGCAGGCGGCTCGCCCGTAACGCAGGCGGCTCATCCGTATCGAAGGCGGCTCGCCCGTAACGCAGGCGGCTCATCCGTATCGCAGGCGGCTCGCCCGTAACGCAGGCGTCTCGCCTGCCTTGTCCTTCGCACAGAACTTCCGAACCGGGCCCAAGGCCAAGGCAGGCGAGCCGCCTGCGATACGAAAGCCGGTTGCTCTCTCGGCGACAAGATAGTCCCCGTGGCACGGCAATGGCTCTGTTTTGGGCGTGTCTTGGCACCCAGGCTTGTTCGCCCCAAGCGGGAAGAATGACGGCATGTTTCCCCTTTCCCCATTGAAACAACGCGCCATACTTGCTAGAGTAGGCACATGGACCTACGTTTCGGGCAGTATCAATCGTCAACCCGCTGCCTTGGGTGGCGGCAGCCGGCAGCAATGATCACGCACAAGGCTTGTGACGCATGATTGTTCTCGATCTTATCCGAAACATGGCGCTGCTCATGGCGCTCATTGTGGTGCACCAGCTCTTCGCAAAGGGAACGGCGGCGCGATGGTTCTGGGATTGCCCCATCGCGCCCCGAATTATGTCGGGACTGGCGTTCGGCGTTTTCGGGGTGGTGGGCATGATGACGCCATTGCGCTTTGCGCCGGGCGTCATCTTCGACGGACGCTCCATCATCCTGGCGGTGGCGGGCTTGTTTGGGGGGCCTGTTGTCGCGGCGGTCGCCGCCGTTTTGTGCGCGGCATACCGTCTGTGGCTGGGCGGCGGCGGCGCGCTCATGGGCGTGTGCGTGATAGGCGAGGCGGCCGTGCTGGGATCCGTGTTCCACTATTTGAGGAAACAGCATTCCCGTATGACCGGCTATCTTCCGCTTTGGGGCTTCGGGCTGCTGGTGCATGCCGTCATGGTGGCGCTCATGCTGCTCCTGCCCGCGGAAACCCGGTGGGAGGTCATGCTCCGCATCGGCCCCGCGGTGCTGCTCCTGTACCCCGTGGCCACGATGATTATTTGCCGGCTCTTTGTCGATCAGGAGAGCCGCGCGAAGAATGAAACGGCGCTGTTGGAGAGCGAGGCAAAATACCGGGAACTCGTGCAGTCCGCCAACAGCATCATCCTCCGCATGGACAAAGAGGGCAACATACTCTTCTTCAATGAATTCGCCCTCCGTTTCTTCGGCTACAAACAGGAGGAGATTATCGGCCGCAACGTGCTGGGCACCATTGTGCCGGAGACCGATTCCGGCGGCCGGGATCTGCGCGCCATGATTGCGGACATCTGTTCCCATCCGGAACGCCACACTGTAAACGAAAATGAAAACATGCTCAGCAACGGCACAAGGGTATGGATCGCCTGGACCAACAAGCCTCTTGCGGGTCCGAGGGGCCAGTTCGTCGAAGTCCTGTCCGTTGGCAGTGACATCACCCGGCAAAAGCTGGCGGCGGCGGAGAAAACAAGACTCGAAACGCAGTTGCAGCAGGCACAGAAGATGGAATCGGTGGGACTGCTGGCGGGCGGCGTGGCCCACGACTTCAACAACATGCTGGGGGTCATCCTCGGCATCGCCGACATGGCGCTGGGTGATCTGGACCCGGGCCACCCGCTCCACGCCGACCTGGACGAGATCTACAAGGCGGCCACCCGCGCCGCCGAACTGACCGGCCAACTGCTCGCCTTTGCCCGCAGGCAGACCGTCACGCCCAAAGCGCTGGATCTGAACGAGACCGTTGCGGGCTTGATCAGAATGCTGAAACGGCTGATCGGCGAGAACCTCCAACTCGACTGGCGTCCGGGGGCGAACCTGTGGCCGGTGTGGGTGGACCCCTCCCA
The DNA here is from genome assembly GCA_903922535.1 of Candidatus Hydrogenedentota bacterium. The sequence continues at coordinate 586 of CAIXUF010000677.1, read as the reverse complement.
AATCGACCAGATCCTGGCAAACCTGTGCGTCAACGCCCGGGATGCCATCGCCGACACCGGCAGGATCTCCATTGGGACGGAGAACCGCACGGTAGACGCGCGCCACTGCGCAGGTCACCCGGACTTCGCGCCCGGGGAATATGTGCTGCTGACCATAAGCGATGACGGATGTGGCATGGACAAGAAAACACTGGGCCGCATCTTCGAGCCTTTCTTTACCACCAAGGAACTGGGCAAAGGAACAGGCCTGGGTTTGGCGACCATTTACGGCATTGTCAAACAGAACAACGGCTTTATCGACGTTCACAGCGAGCCGGGACACGGCACAACCTTCAGCGTCTACCTGCCCCGGCACGCGGACAAGGCCGAGACCCTACGGACGGAATGCCCGTCGGAACCTGTCATGCGCGGCCGGGAGACCATCCTGCTGGTCGAGGATGAACCGGCCTTCCTGAAAACAACAGCGGCGATGCTTGAGCGTTTGGGCTATGCCGTGTTGGCGGCAGGCACTCCGGGAGAGGCCCTCCTTCTGGCCAGCGAGCGCTGCGCAGAGATTCGTCTTCTCATAACCGATGTGGTCATGCCG
>CAIXUF010000676.1 GCA_903922535.1 Candidatus Hydrogenedentota bacterium | reverse complement strand
CACGTTCGACCCGCCCGTGTCCACGCCGATTTCGCGCATGATCGTGACGGCCGCGTCGCGCATGATCTGGTATTCTTTGTCGGTCAGCGTCTGCGCCGGGGCCACGGTGATGCTGTCGCCCGTGTGCACGCCCATCGGATCAAAGTTCTCGATGGAGCAGATGATGACCACGTTACCCTTGAGGTCGCGCATCACCTCCAGCTCGAATTCCTTCCAGCCGATAACCGACTCCTCAATGAGCACCTCCGTCACGGGACTGGCGTCGAGGCCGTACTGCACGGCCTTCTCGTACTCGTTCTTGTTGAACGAAATGCCCGCGCCCGTGCCGCCCAGCGTGAACGCGGGGCGGATGACCGCCTGGTAGCCGACCCCCACGCCAAAATCGCGCGCCTCCTCAATGGAATGGACGACCTTGCTGCGCGGCACGTCGAGGCCGCAGCGGATCATGGCCTCCTTGAACAGGCCCCGGTCCTCGGCCTTCTTGATCGCGCCAAGTTTCGCGCCGATCAGCTCCACGCCGTACTTGTGCAGGATGCCCTGCTCGGCAAGCGCCACGGCGAGGTTGAGCCCCGTCTGTCCGCCCACGGTGGGCAGCAGCGCGTCGGGCCGCTCGCGCTCGATGATGCGCTCCAGGAACTCCACGGTCAGCGGCTCCACGTAGACCCGATCCGCCGTCTCGGGATCGGTCATGATGGTGGCCGGATTGCTGTTCACCAGCACCACCGTGTAGCCCTCTTCGCGCAGGGCCTTGCAGGCCTGCGTGCCCGAGTAGTCAAACTCGCAGGCCTGGCCGATCACGATCGGGCCGGAACCAATGAGCAGGATTTTCTTGATGTCTTCGCGTTTTGGCATGGCACGTTCCCCGTTCCAGGACAGCGGTATGCGCCGCCCCGGAGGTTGGGTGCTTCGGTGTCATTCGTCCGGACCGGCAGGGCCGGAAGGTTGCTAGTAGGTGATTTCCAGAATGCGCAGCCTCAGGTCGCCCGCGGGCACCGTTGCCACCGCCTCGTCGCCCACGCCGCAGCCCATGATCGCTTTTCCCACGGGGGACTGCGTGGACAGCTTGCCCGCGGCCAGGTCGGCTTCCACCGGACTGACCAGCGCGTAGGTTATCTCTTTGTTTGTCTTGAGGTTAAGCACCCGGACCGTGCAGCCGACATAGGCCTTGCTCGTGTCCACGTCCTGCGCGTCCACAATCACCGCGCGGGTAATCTTGTCTTCCAGGTCGCGGATGCGCGCATGGAGCATCGACTGCATCTCCTTCGCGGAATGGTACTCGGCGTTCTCCTTCAAATCGCCCAGACTCCGGGCATGCTCGATCATCCCCGCCACCACCATGCGCCGCTCATTCATCGCGACCAGATCCGCTTTCATTTTCGCCAGCCCGTCGGCCGACACATACAGCTTTTCCATGGATCGTTTCCGCCTTGGATCAGTCAAAAAAAGGGCCGCCACACCCCGTGCTGGCGGCATCCCAATGCCCCGACAGTATAGCAGAAACGGCCCGTCCGGGGAAACTCCGCACCGTACACGAACCCGGCTGATACCGGCGTGCGTTTGCCTGTCTGTGTCCGTCCGTGTCCGTCTGTGCCCGTCCACGGTTGTTCGCGGACGTGCTTTTGGGCTTGCGGGAAGGTAGAATCATGAAAGGCAGCCCCCTTCCGTCAGGAGAACCCATGTCCGACAGCGCCGACAGCCGATGGCTCAGCATTTCCCGCCTGTACGAAACGGCCCAGCGCCTGTACAGCGAGGTGCCGTACCGGTGGTTCCGTTCGGGATACGCCTTCCCTGCCTGGCACTACTATTTCGAGGTGACCCGCCGCTGCAATCTGCGCTGCCGCATGTGCCAGTATATCGACTGGCTCGAAAACACGCCCATGCACGATCAGGCCGAAGGGGAACTGACCACCGACGAATGGCACCGGGTCATCGACCAGGTGGGCCGGTTCCGTTTTGTGACCTTCACCGGCGGTGAACCCTTTGTGCGCAAAGACTTTATGGAACTGCTGGAGCACGCATCGCGCAGGGCCCGCACCCATTTCATCTCGAACACGACCATGATGCCGCAGGACCGGGCGGAGCGGGTGGTGGCCCTGGCGCCGGCGCGCATCGGCGGTATGGGACTCAACTTCATCGGCACCTCGCTGGAGGCGCCGGGCGGCCTGCACGACGAAATCCGGCACATGGAGGGTGCCTTTGATCGGTCCATCGCGGGCATGCGCACACTGCGCGCCATCCGCGACCGCGCGGGGAAACGCTGCCCCATGATCCACGTGACCACGGTCATCCAGAAGGACAACGTGCACGTGCTGCACCTGATGCCCAAGGTGGTGGCCGACGCGGGCGGCGAGGTGCTCAATCTGGTCACGGAAACGCGGCAGCATGACCTGCCCGGCCTGGGCGAGGCGGATCCCGGCACCTTTCGCGCGGACCAGATTGCCTGGCCGCGCATCGATCCGGCCGCGCTCGCCGGGGCGCTGGACAAAACGGAGACCGCCGCGCGCGAGGCGGGCATCGAACTGCGCCTGCCGCGCATGCCCCGCGCGGACCTTGTGCGCTACTACGATTCGCAGGTCGATTTGCGGGACTACGAATGCCGCAACGCGTGGAACACGCTCTTTATCGGGCGCAAGGGCGACGCCTATCCCTGCTGGATTGTGAAGGTGGGCAATGTCCGCGGGCAGTCCCTGGCGCAGCTCTGGAACAACGGGGTCATGCGCGGATTCCGGAAGGCCTGCCAGAAACACCTCTTCGCGATGTGCCCAGGCTGCTGTTTCATAGATCACAAAGGCGGCAGCAGCGAATGCACCTGCACGGACCGGTCTAGTTTCTGAGAGTCGTCCGTGTTACGAATCCCCGGTCAAAACGCCGCGTGAATGGCCGCCCGGTGCTGCTCGATCATCGCTTGTTCATCGGGCCAGAACATGTCGGGGAGCTCATCCAACGGGAACCAGTCCATGTGGGGATGATGCTCCAAGTCCTTGATAACGCCGTGAACCTGATCCGTCTCGTAGAGCGCGTAATGGATGATCGACCAGAACTTGCGCGCTGATTCGAGCCGTTCCAGCACGGCCAGGTCGCCGCGCTTTGTCAGCGCGCTCAATCCAACCTCCTCCTCAATCTCGCGCCGCGCGGCCGCATCGATGTCCTCCCCCGGCTCGACACCGCCCTTGGGCAGCACCCAGCCATCAATCTCGACCTCGCGCGCCAGCGCCACCATCAATCCCGCCGGCGTGCGGCGCACCACCACACCGCCCGCCGTCAGGCGTTCGCGCATGCCGCAGGGTTTGCAGTACCAAGTGTGATCAATCTTCATCTTCTTGAACCTTGAAGCCACGAAGAAAAAACAGCAGAATGGCAAAAACATGTTTGACATGGATGAACAGGGCAGACCGGACAGGGCAGAAGACGCTCCGGCGCTTCATCCTGCACATCCTGCGCATCCATGTTCAGTTCCTGGTGAAACACAAACAGAATTCCTCCAATGACGTTTCGGGACTTTCTGCGAAGACATTTCCGGCGTCAAGAACCCGGCATCAACCCTTTGATCTTGGATTCGGTGTCGGCCAGCAACCGCTTCGTGCTCTTGATCTGGTTTCGGGTTTCGTCCGTTTCGGGAAGCTGCTGAATCTCGGCGCGGGCCTCGTCAAAGCGGTTGAGATGAATGAGGCACACCGCGTAACTGTTTCTGGGGGAAAACTCCGCGGGGAAAAGGTCCCTCGCGCGCTTGAAGCGGGGAAGCGCCTCTGCGGGGCCCCGGCTTTTGAACAGGATCGTCGCGTATTTCATCTGGTAAAGCGCGTCGTCGGCGAAGTCGTCCGCACGGGCGGCCATCAGTCTTATCGCCTCGTCGCTCTTCCCTGTCTGGGCCAGCAGGGAACCGAGATTCTTGAGATAAAGGGGGTCGTTCGGCGCGCAGCGCACCGCCTCGCGGATGTGGGAGAGCGCCTCCTCTGTCTGTCCCCGTTCCAGCAGCACGGTGGCGAGGCTGTTGTGGGCGATGGCGTTGTCCGGCATGAAGGAGAGGGTGCGGGTGAAGATCCGCTCGGAATCGTGCCAGTACGAGGTCTGCCAGACACCGGTGGCGGCGGTCAGCAGCACCAGCACGCCGGCGCAGGCCAGTTCGACGCGGTTGGGGCGCGGCTGGGCGGTCTGACCTGGTGCGCCGCCGCCTTTGGGCATTCGCGCAGGGGCCGGGGCGGTCCGGGCAGCGGCCCCGCGTGAGAACGCGAAGATCCCCCAGGCGACGGCCATGAAGAGACCCATGTGGGGGATGTAGGAGTAGCGGTCCGCCATGGAGGTGTTGGCGAAACCCACAATGCCAATCACGGGCACAAAGGTGCCGAGGAACCAGCACCACCCCACGGCAGGATATCCCCGGCGCCACAGCAGAAACACCAGCACGCTGATCACCGCGAGGATTGCGGCGGAACAGACAAACCAGGCCGTGGTGAGGCTCGATCCAAGCACCGGCTCATGGATGGTGAGGTGTACGGGACACAGCGTGTGCCACAGGTAGCGGGCATAACTGACCGTGGCGTTCTGCAGGTGCGGCGTGTCCCCATAGAGGCGCTGGTTGATGCTGATTGCGCCCAGGTTGCGCTGTCCGACATAGGCCAGCGCCGCGGTAACCGCGGAAAGCAGGAACAGGGGCGCCTTCTCCGGCAGAAGCCGCACCGCCCGCTTCCAGGGTGGCATGCCGGCCGTCTGGAACCGGCCCAGCGGCCACGCATCCAGCAGCAGCAGCGCCGCGGGCAGTGTCACCGCCATGGGCTTTCCCATCATGGCAAGCGCCCCCGCGGCCGTCACCGCCGCCATCCGGGGAACCGAGGGACGCGCGGCGTGCCGGGCATAAAGAAGGACCGTCAGCGCGAAGAAGAAAGCACAGGTGAGTTCCTTGCGGCTGGACACAAACGCAACCACCCCCGCCCGCATGGGATGCAGCGCAAAGAGCAGCACGGCCAGCGCGCTTTCCCAGGGACGGCCCGTAAGCGCGACCAGCGCCAGATACCAGACGGCAACCGTCGCCAGGTGCCAAAGCAGGTTGACCGCGTGGTGCCCCGCCGGGTCGTTGCCGAACAGGCTCACATCGGCCAGGTGCGTGAGGTTGGTCACCGGCATCCAGATGCCGAAGTTGAAACCCGTGGCCGCCCACCGGAGCCCGGCCGCGGACAGCCCCTTCTGCACGTCCGCGTTCGCGGTGATCATGTGGTCGTCGTCATAACTGAGGAACTGAAAGGTGACCACCTGGCCGAACACGAGCACGGCAAGAACCGCCAGCACGGCGGCCACGGCAAGATCACGGCGCGGAACCATCCGTGTCGTAAAGATTGCCGGGGGCTGTGCATTCCCTTTGCCGCCTGTCTTCATGCCGGTCCGTCCTCCTGAAACAACAAGTCACGCCGTTACTTCACCGTCATTCCCGCGATGGCGGGATGAAGCGTCTAGATTACTTCGAGCCCGTCCTTCCCGGGCAGTGCCGGAAACGGGGTGTGGGGTTCCCGCTGGTACCAGAAGACCGTCGAGGCAATGTCGTCCTGCAAAGGCAGATAGCGGCCGCCGCTGCGCCAGCCGAGCGCCTGAATGGTCACCCGCAGATCCTGCTGGAAACGCACCGGGTCCATTATATGCCAGCGGTACATCCCGAAACGCTGCTGCGACTTGTAAGCGCCGTCGGGCTTGATGACCTGGTGCAATCCCGAATACGCCGTGCTGAATACGGTGTACTGGCCGTCGCGATCGAAGTTGTATGAACCGCAGAAATAGTCCTCCGTGCCCGTGCCGCAGATGGTCGGCCATTCGTCCCCGTCCAGGTAGAATTTAATCTCGCCCTCGCCCCACCAGCCCGTGTTGTTCACCTGCCACGCCAGATAGGTGCCCACATAATGCCCCTGGCCCTGCACCCCGTCGAGCAGCGTATGCAGCTCCCCCTGCTTCAGCGGGTTGCTGCGCCGCCACTGGGCATGGAAATAGCCCGCATCGTCCGGGATGTCGGTGAGCGTGTAGTTGACCTGGTAATAGAGCACCATCGACTCGGCGGCGAGATTTTCCACCGTGATACGGCAGTGCTTTCGGAAGGGCATTTCCCAGTAACAGTTAAAGGCACTGCCCGGATTCACGCACACCGGAAGCGAATTCAGGTGCGCGTACTCGCCCCAGCCCATGCCGAAAAAGTCGCCGACGGGACACTCCACGCTGGCCCCTTCCTCGCCGTCCCAGTAGAAACGGAGGATGGTCTGCCGCCAGACGCCCGTGGGCGTCATCCAAATCTGTTGTATCGCGCCCGGCCCGGTGATGTCGGCCATTTCAAAGGTTTGTCCCGGTCCAATCCGCACCGAGGGGGAAATCTTCCATCCCCGGCCCAGGTCCCGCGCGCATTCCGCGCCGGTGCCCTAGGTGGCCATGCCTCCGGCCCCCTTGGCACCGGTGAAATTCTCCGGCGAAATCGAGCGGCTCTGCGCCCGCGACAGCAGCGAAAGAGTACCCAAAGACATATTCAGTCCGTCAAACATGGTTAGAACCCTCCGGCCCGGGCCGGTGTCATTTCCCGGCGCAGGCCTATGTTCCCCGTTCTATCAGGAACCACCCGAAAGGTTCAACTTGGGTCGGATACCGGGGCGCCTTTTTATTGACTGCGGTGGCCATGCCACCGCTTTTTTCTCGCCGGGGCCATGGCCCGGCGGCATGGCTGCACGCAATCAATAGAAGGCATGCGCCCGTCGGTTCCCATAATTCCCGCCCTTTTTTCCGGAGTGTCTCGGCGTTGGTCGCTTCCGGTTGCGGCGGGAGGCCGAAATTTGCTATGCTAGCGGGCCGCATCCCCGGAGATGAACGGTCGGTTCAGAAGAACCGGCATCCAACCCGTTGTCGGAGCATAAGGTGTGTCCGTCGACGGGTAAGGGCGTCTTTTGTGTCCGGGGCGGCGAAATCAGGATGTTAACCACTGTGGAACGCACCTTTGTCATGATAAAGCCCGACGGCGTCGGGCGCGGCCTGATTGGCGAATGCATCGCGCGCTTTGAGCGGCGCGGTCTCAAGCTGGCCGGGTTGAAGATGCAGGTGCTGACCCGTGCGGTGGCCGAAAAGCATTACGAAGAGCACACGGGCAAGCCGTTTTTTGAGGAACTGGTGGCCTTTGTGACCTCCGGGCCGACGGTCCAGATGGTGTGGCAGGGCAAGGATGCCGTGGCGCAGGTGCGCAAGATGAACGGCGCCACGAACTGCGTCAACGCGGACGTGGGCACCATTCGCGGTGATTTTGGCCTGAGCCAGCAGAAGAACTTGATTCATGCGTCGGACGCGCCGGAAACGGCCGTTCGCGAGATT
>CAIXUF010000675.1 GCA_903922535.1 Candidatus Hydrogenedentota bacterium | reverse complement strand
TGACTTCGGCACTTATGGGGAAATCGCCCGCGATATACCGACGGCATCATGCGACGCTCATGCAGGAATATCTAGGGGAGAGCGTGGAACTCGGTTAAGGAATAGACAAGATGCTGGATAGAGTGGCCGTCTTTCTAAAACCAAAGCCCGGATGGGTCAGCAGACTTATGGCGTTCGGCTGCATATGCGTAGCGGGATACCTTTTGCTTGAACGTGAGTATTGGCGAAGGGAATTGACCCATCATGCCCGACAGAATGGAAGACGCTCAGCTTTGTCTGACTCGACTCGATGTGGCGTGAAGGTGGTTGCATTACAATCACCCTATGGTGACGACAATATATTCCGTAGGTTAGCGGAATTTGCGGAACCAATGGAAGTGGGTGAAAATGAGTATTTCCGGGCGTATAACGAGGAAATGGAGGAGATACTAGCCACCAACGCGGCCAAGAATAGATAGCCTGTCGAGGCACTTGAATCTGAGAGCGGTGACGGGATTGCGCAAAGACTGGGAAAAAGACACTTTGTTAACACAAGGCTCCATTTTCGTTAACATCGGCTGAAAGCCAATTTGTCACAGCACAGGCACTTACAGAATATGGCGTGGTGCCTATGGAACGTATGAGACGAATGGGACCCATGCGCTTCCGAAACAGGGCGGCACTTGGGAGCCTATTTCTTTCCCCGCAGGTCCTGCACCGCCGTCGCGAAACCCTCCACCGTGTTGTCCTGGAGCGCGTTCTCGCCCGTGTCGGCACCGATGCGTATCCCGGTGCGCTTTGCCGGGCCACGCATCTCGCGGATTTCATTGCGGGCAAGCGTGTTGCCCGCCGTCACGCCCTGGATGTCCACGGCGATGCCTTCCTCGTTGCCGCTGTCGACGATGCGGTTGTTCTCAACGAGGTTGCCTTTGGCGGTGTAGCCCTCGCCGCGCTCGGGACGGAACAACAGCCCCGTCTTGCCGCTGCGCAGGATTTCGTTGTCGCGCACGATGTTCTCGTCGTCGCGGTGGCCGATGGAAACGCCGCAGTCCGAATTGTCGGCAATACGGTTCATCTCGGCCAACCCGTACTTCGTTCCCCAGCAGAAGAAGATGCCGATGGAATTGTGCTCGATGCGGTTGTTGCGGATGACCGGCCGCTGCGATCCCGAACCCGGATGCAGGCCCAGTCCGGCGTTGTCGTGACTGTGACAGTCCTCCACCGACACGTCGTGGCAGATTTGCCAACTGATGCCGTCGCCGTTGTAGTTGCGCGCCGTCACGCCGTGGATGCGCACGCGGCTGCAATCCTGCAACCAGATGCATCCCGCATAATTTCCGTCGAGGTTGTCGTTGTTCGCGCGGTTGCCGTCGAGTACCAGGTCCTCACTCGCGAAGTCCGCCGTCTCCTCGGCGGTAATCATGGGGAACAGCGTGGCGACCGTCGGCTTCATCTCTTTCCAGTAGTTCATGCGCGGCGCCTTGTCCAGCTTGAACCGGTTGCCGCTGCGCGCGATCAGCGTGTGCTTGGACACGTCGCGCCCGCCGTCGTTCGGATTCTTCGTGATCAGCACCACCCCGTCGCCGACGCGGAAGCCGTCCGGGTTCTCCAGCGTGATTTCCTGGTCATACCAGTCCGAATCGGCGGCAAGCGTCGTCTCGGCCGAGGCTTCCTTGACCAGCACGCTCTCTTCCCCGCTGCCCAGCAGCCGCACACCGGATTGAATCCGCACGGCGTTGCGCAGCCGGTATTCGCCCGGCAGGATCTTCACCGTACCGCCGCCCAGCCGCACAACGTAATCGACCGCCGCCTGAAGGACCCGGTCCGTCGTGCCGACAAGGTCGGCCTCTTTCGGGCCGACCGTCATGACGAGGCGCTCATCCCACGCCGGCTCCACCGCCTTGTCGCCCGACGTGGCGCGCGGCCGCGTCACCTTCGGCATGTCGCCGCCCCATGCGGCCGCCGTCCATGCGGCGGCCAGTCCCGCTCCCGTGTTCCGCAGCCAGTCCCGGCGTGAAAGTACCATGGCCAGAATCCTTCTCACTCGATAGTAAATGCGATGTCCTTTGCGGCGTTGTCGAAGTCGAGCCAGAGCGTGCGGCTCTTTTTGTCCCACGCGGTCGCCACGGGCACGGACGGCTCCGTGGTGACGGCCTTCGGTTCTTCCTTGAACAGGATGCGCATCCGGGCGCGGGTGCCTTCGGGGCCGCGGGTGGTGAACTTGCGATCGGCGCCGTCGGCCCGGCGCTCGTCGCGCACGCGGGTGGACGCCGCGGCCACCTTGTCGTTCATGCCCTGTCGGCGCGCCCAGGCGATGTCGTAAAGCAGCACGCGCTCGCCGGGCTTCAGTTCTTTGTCTGCCACGACCGGCAGCATCGGGTCGAAGAGGTCCACGAAGGGGCCGGTGAGCTTGAGCGGCTCGTCGGAAAGCGACTCTTCCATGACCGAGGCGATGACATAGGGGCCCCGCTGCAATTTCAGGTAGTTTTGGGTCTTGAGCTTTTCGCCGCCCTTGGCCAGCAGGCCCGACACAGCGTCGCGCAGGGTCTGCGCGCCGTCCTTGTCTTTCTGGAGGACACTGGGGCGGGTGGCGAGGACGCGCACCCAGCCCTGGCCCACCGCTTCGGGCGCGGACTTGGCCGCGTCGGTGACGCCGAGGCGCTTGAGCAGGTCGTCCGAGGCCGTCGCGTCGGTCTTGCCCTGGTCGTTCCACCACTCACGGACGTGGTGGTAGGGGTCGGCACCGTCGTCGGCGAAGAGGAGGCAGCCGCCCGCGCGCACCCAGGCGTCCAACTGTTCATGGTAGGCCGGCTCGAGCGGTTTCTGGCCCTCGTAGCTGAGCAATGCGACGCGGCAGGTGGCCAGCGTGTTCGCCTGCGGCAGGTTCTCCATCTGCACCACCTCGATCGGCACGCCCGCCTTCACGAAGGGCAGCGCAAGGCCGTAGAACTGGCCCAGGTCCGGGTCGCTGCGCTCCGGGTTCGCCCGCTGGAACATCATCGAATCGGAAATGAGGATGCCGATGCCCTTCGTGCCGCAGTCATAGGACACGACCGGCTGGTCCATGTCGTTGAGCGCGTTGACGACGGCGAGCAACTGCGTCGCGTATTCGGCGGGGATGCCCTCCTTCGCGTTGGACTTGCTGTCGAGGTCCACCTTGGGGTAGCTGCCCTGGAAGATGCGGCCCGGCCAGGGCATGACCTCGTAGCGGAAGACCTCGGGCCAGAACAGCGACGCGATGACGGTACACTCGTAGTTGCGCTTGTAGTTGTTCCAACTGTAATTCGGGTTGTCCTCGATGGGATCGGCGAGGAACCACACCTTGCGGCCGGTCGGCCGGACCATGCCGAGCATCTGGCCGTATTCAAGATAGGCCGTCTCAAAGGTGCGCTCGGCCTTCTTGCCCTGGTACCAGTTCTTCGTGCGGGCCGTGCCGGTCCACACCTGCGCGATGTAGCCGTCCATCTCCTTGATGTCCATCAGGTGCGACTCGGGGCTGACGATGCCCCACTGCGAATAGTTGATGAGCGAGTGGGTCGGCACGTGGCACTCGATCTGTTTTCCCTGCGCTGCGGCGCGCTCCTTCACGTGCTTCGACACCTCGCGCAGCGCCTTGAAATACAACTCGTACTTGAGCCTGCTCGCGCGGTACTGCGCCTCGGGGCTGGAGTCCGGCTCCTGCCAGGGCTCGCCGTAATAGGCCTGCCAGGCCGTCTTGAACGCCTCGCTCCACCCGGCGCGCGTCCAGAACTCCGGTTCCTCGTAGAAGATGGCCTGCGCGCCCGCATCCACGGCCGGCTCCATGTATTTCTTGAGGAATTCGATGTAGCCGTCGGTCGGGACGTTGTAGCCGATGTTCTCGCCGTGCAGGATCAGCTTGCCGCTTTTCTCGGTCTGGACCTCGTCCTTCTTGAACCCGTCCGGCCCCACGTAATACGCCTGGTAGCCGCCCCAGGCGATGCCCGTCATCATGCCGACCGTGTAGCCCTTGTCGCGCCACGATGCCGCGCGGGCGGCAAAGTCGGTGCCGACGCCGTAGACCATGGCCATGTCCGAGCCGATGTCGAGCTTGGGATTGTACCCGCCACCCTCTTGGAAGGAAGTGCGGTCCGGTCCCGGCTGCACGACATCCGCGGAGAAGGCGGGAAGGGCTGCCAGGGCCAGTACGATGACAACGAAGGAATGCATTGTTTTCATGTCGGCGCTCTTTCCATGGGGTTGAGGCAAAGACATCATGAAGAATACGGGACGCGCTACTCTAAACCAGCGGCACGTGCGGCGGCAAGGTTTCCTTAAGACATCAACCGCGCGCCGTCGTTGCGAGCGAAGCGCGGCAATCTCGTGCTCGCTATGGCCCGAACCGAGGGCTGTGGTTCCAAGATATTGCCGCGCTTCGCTGCCAAGAAAGTACTTGGCAAACGCCCTCGCCAGTCATTTGGTATTCGTCCGTGTTTGTCCGTGTAAGTCCGTGTTCGTCCGTGCCGCAACCGCCCTTTCTACCGCGAATCGTCGCCGCAGGCGGTGCTGAGGCTCGCAATGCCGGGGACGCATGTGTGATGTTATTGTTGCTCCCTTACCGCTTGCCTGACACTGCGGCCACAAACAACTCGCCAAGTGTCAGGTGACCGTTCCAAAGCTGCGAGGAATCGATGCCATATGTGTCCTCAACCCGGCAGAAGAACTCTTCCAATTCCATGTTGTCCACCGACGGCATTGGCCTGTAGACCGCATGGTAGACATCGAGAATGCGATCGTCAGGGCCGAACTTCAGCCGATCCTTTTCGCGAAAGCCGAATGAATTGACAAAGATGGACAGGAAGCGACGAATCTCGTCTTTGGGTGCCTGAGGGAAGTGCCTCTTCCAACGGAGTCCTTCGCAGGTTCTGAATCTGTACGGCGCCGGGGCCTCATCCCCCTCATAATCCCAAGAGCAAACAAATGCCACCACGAATAACAGGAGGAGGGGCACAGATCCTGCGACCATGGAGGCTCCTATCTGGCAGAGTACGTCGGCAAAAAAGTAGAAAGAAGACTCTACAATTCCCATCATGACCACTCCTTTCGATTGTCAATCATTGTTTCCCTTCCGTGACATCAAACACCGCAGCTACCGTCGTATCCGTGTTCACATCGACCTCAATCGCCGCCGCGTCCCCCCGCTCCTTCCACTGACGGAACTTGAACTTCTTGCCGTCGCTCGTGCGGGTCGGGTTCGACGGGTCCATGAACTGACCCAGTCGCTCGCCGCTGCCGTAGCCCTTGGCCGTCTTCATGTCCGCCGGTACGACATCAATGATCTCGACGGTGTGTTTGCCGGGCTTGTCGAACACGATGTCGAACTGGCCGAAGCTCGCGCCCTTCACGTACTCCGTGGTCCACGACCCGCAATGGGTCCAGTAGTCGAAGCCATCCACGCGGAAGCGCACCTCGCCCAGTCCGGGCTCGGTGCCCACAGTAAGTTTGGGCCCGGCAGTGTAAAGCGCGTCCTTGGTTTCGGGGAGGAACAGGTAAACGCGGCCCGAGTACTTCGGGATTGCGAGATGGCGGTCCGCGGAAATCTTGACCGTGACCCCGCGTGTCTCGCGGTCCTCGAAGCCGCCGTTCTTCAACCGCTCTCCCCCCTTGTCGTCCAGCATGGAAAGGTCGTCAAACCACACCTTGCCGGTCTTGTAGCGGAAGATCGCGTTCAACGTGATGGCACGGATGGGTTTCTCGGGCGTGATGGTGACCGATTGCCGTTCCCAATCGTGCGTGCCGACGCTAAAGTTCGCGGTCTGGCCATAGAGCCAGGTGCCGTCGCCGTACTGCACGTCGGCGTAGAGCGAGTAGTTGGCGTCGGCGACGCCGGTCACCTTCTCCGCCCTGCTCCAGCCGGCAACCGTGACCGGCAGCGGCGCGGTCTGGTTCAACTCCACCACCTGCACCGCGCCTGCGGCCTTCGTGCCGTCGGCCAGTTCGCAGGCGATGGCCTTCGTGCCGCCATGCGTGACCGCCACGTCGGCGCTGTAGCCCGTTGCCGACGGCCCCCACGCCGCAATGCCGCCGAAACAGTCCAGCAGCGCCGTGCCCGGCACCGCCGCGTCAAGCGTGATTGCCGCAGACTTCTCCTTGTCGGGATTCACCGCCACAAAGCCGTTCTCAAACACGCGGTAATGCACGCCGTTGTCCTCGATATCATCGGTGCGCGGCTTGCCCAGGCGCAGCCGGTACAGGTCGGCCATGTCGGGATTGCCGATGGGGCCGCCGCCGTTCCACACGAAGCCCGCCAGCCGTGCGCTGGCATAACAGAAGAACGCGTCCTCCCGGACACCATAGGGCGTGTGGCCCAGATAGCTGAGCGCCTGGATCTGTTTTCCCGCCAGCACATAAGGCTGCAAATCCTTACCCGCCTTGTTCCAGTGGCTCGGCCAGTCCATCCAGCGTTCGGTGCTCACCCAGGTGCAGATGTACGACTCCAGCATCTCCGCGTCGAGGTATTTCCAGTACTCCCTGGGCAGCGAAGTGGGGCTGGCCGAATTGCCGAGCACGGCACCGTCGGGCTTGTATTCCTTGATGACCTCGCGGACGCGCTTGAGCAGCATGGCGAAGGCGTGGTTCTGGTCGTCATAAACATGCCGGTGCTTGCCGAACTTGGGCCCGAAGCATTCCACGCGGCTGCCCAAGTTGTCGACAAACACGCCATCGGCGCCCAGTTCCATAATCTTGCGCACCCATGCCACCATCGCGTCCTGGTAGGCCTTCACGTTCGGGCAGGTGGTGTACATGTTCTTGGCGTCCTCGGTTTCCCAGAAACCGGTGCGCTTGAGATTGCCTTCCCCGTCCACCTCGATGAACTCGGGATGGTCCTTGAGGTTGAGGTCCTCATAGCTCTGGCTGGCGAAGCCCTGGTAAAACGTCACGTAGGGGAAGCAGCGGATTCCCAACGCGTGGGCCCGCTCGAAATAGTCGCGGTTCACCGGGCAGTGCGTGACGAAGGCAACCTTCGACTGCGCCAGCGCGTCCCAGTCGTCGGACTTCACGCCAAAGGCGTAAGTTTCCGAATCGGCCAGCCAGTCGGGTGCGGACTCGCCGATGTCCAACTGCTGCGCGGCGGCGGTACGTGCTTTCCACGCCTCCGAAGGTTCGGCGAAGGACTGGAACGCAACCATGACAAAGGCAAGAAAGACAGGCCATGCGCGCAACATAATGGAGGACCTCCCGCGGCGGCGCCGCAGTTGTATGCGGCGTCATTTTGCCCGCCGGACACCGGCGGGTCAAGCGGAAGAGGAGATCACACCATGGTCTTGGTCGGGTCGGGTCTTTCTGTCGGCGGCGAAGCCTCCGGTTCCGGCTCCACGGGCGTCTCAGGAACCGTCTGTGCGGCCTCCGGGGCACTTTGCGGCACCGCCGTTGCGGTATCCGGCACCACCACCATGGTATCCGGCGCCACCACTGCATTCCCGGTTGCCGTTTCCGGCACCGTCAACGCGGTCTCCGGCACCGCCGTTTCCGTTGGCGGCGTTTCCGCAGCCTGCGTGGACGACGGTTCCTGCGGCTCGGGCTGCGCCTCCTCAATCAGCGAAAGCAACCCGTCCGGCGCTTTGACACCCACCGCCGTGACGAGCCAGTCACCGACCGAACGCGACGCAAGCGCCGCCCCGTGGGCCGTGGCCTTGCCGATTTCGTGCGCGGCATTGCCGTTGCCGCTCGTGATGATTACCTTGGCCGGCTTGCCGCCGCACAGGAACACCATCTCGACAACCGGTTCGCCGGCGCGTTCATTACGGTGCACGGACACCAGGCGGTAGGGTGCATCAGCGGAGTCCAGCGAGTTCTTGGGGTCAAAGGCCATGTGCATGTCGCGGTCCCGCAACAGGTTCCGCGCCGTCGCGGCCGCCTCCCGCGCCGGCGGCGGGGTGGCCTGTCCGGCCGCGTCGTGCGCGCCCACGGACAGGT
>CAIXUF010000674.1 GCA_903922535.1 Candidatus Hydrogenedentota bacterium | reverse complement strand
TACACCGCCCTTGTGACTTTAGTATAGCAAACGAAATTCCCCCTTGTCCAGCCGCCCCAGCCCAATTCTTACGTGCACCCCCAATTCTTACTGGGAGCGCCCGTCACTCCCGCGAAGGCAGGAGCGTCCCGCCGGCTGTCCTGCGACTCAGCGCGCCATCTCGTACCGCAGGCGTCCCGCCTGCCCTGTTCCCATTCGTCGCTCTCCGACCGGCAACCAGAACCGAGGCAGGCGGGACGCCTGCGGTACGAAAACAAGCGACGGTCTCATTGTTTCCCCGATGCCCGAAGGGCATAATGTTCTGGTTGCAGTCCCTTTCAAACGGAGAATTCAGGTATGAAACTTTGGATGTTCTATTGCGCGGCGGCGTGCGCCGCGATGTTGACAACGGTTGCTTCCGCGGAAACGCGCACGGTCTGGCTGGATGACCTGAATCTGGGCATGATCAAACAGGGTTGGGGAAAGGCCGAGGCGAAGAAATCCGTGCAGGGTCGGCCGCTGCGTTTACAGGGCACAACCTTTGAGCGGGGTGTGGGGTCCCATGCCGCCGGGTCTTTCTATGTGGAGCTGGACGGCAACACAAAACGCTTCCAAACGGTGGTCGGCGTTGATGACGACAGCAACGGCCCAGGCAGCATCGGCGTCACGCTTTTGGGCGACGGCAAGGTGCTGTTCCGCAGCCCGGTGCTGAGAACCGGCGGCGCCCCGGCCGTGATTGATCTCGATTTGTCGGGCGTGCAGCTTCTGACGGTGAAGATGGATGACGGCGGCGATGACAACCATTTCGACCATGTGGACTGGTGCGATGCGCGATTCACCGTGGAGGGCGCCGACCCGAAACTGGTGCCCCGCTCCCATCCGCAGGAGGAGAAGGTCATCCTGACGCCCAAGCCGCCGCAGGAGCCGCGCATCAACGGCTCGCGCGTGTACGGCGTGCGGCCGGGATCGCCGGTGCTGTACCGGATTCCGGCGACGGGCGTGCGGCCCATGCAGTTCTCCGTCCGCGACCTGCCCGCAGGGCTCAGCCTTGACCAAAACACGGGCATCATTTCCGGAACCATCGCCGAGCGCGAAAAGGTCACGCACAAGGTCACACTGGTGGCAGAAAATGCCGCGGGCAAGGCCGAGCGCGAACTGCGCATTGTCGTGGGCGACACGCTTGCGCTGACGCCGCCGATGGGATGGAACGACTGGTACGCGCACTATGACCGGATCACTGACGCCATGATGCGCCAGGCCGCGGACATTATGGTGTCCACCGGCATGGCCGATGTGGGCTACCAGTACGTGAATATTGACGATTGCTGGATGAATTTCGCAAGACACAAAGACCCCAAACGCATGGGCGTGCAGCGCGACGACAAGGGCAATATCCTGCCGAACGCCCATTTCCCGGACATGGCGGCGATGACGGCGTACATCCACGGCAAGGGGCTCAAGGCCGGGCTGTACACCTCGCCGGGGCCGCAGACCTGCTCGGGATGCGAGGGTGCCTGGGACAAGGAGGAGCAGGACGCGCGGCAGTTTGCCGCATGGAATTTCGACTTCCTCAAGTATGACTGGTGCTCGTACCAGAAGAAGGCGGCAAACGGAAGCCTGGAGGAAATGAAGAAACCCTATATCAAGATGGGGAACATCCTGAAGACACTGGACCGGGACATCGTGCTGAACCTTTGCCAGTACGGCATGGGCGACGTTTGGAAATGGGGTGCGGAGGTGGGCGGCCAGTGCTGGCGGACCTCGGGCGACCTTGGCTTCGAACTGGACGGCTACCACGATGTGGCGCGCCACAATGCCGAGCACTGGCAGTACGCGAAGCCGGGCGCGTGGAACGATCCGGACTACCTTCTCATTGGTTTTGTGGGCGCAGCCTCGGAAATGGGCGAACCGATCCCGTGTTCTCTTTCATCGAGCGAACAGTATTCCTACATGTCGCTGTGGTGCCTCATGGCCGCGCCGCTTTTTTACAGCGGGGACATGACCAAGCTTGACGAGTTCACGCTCAATGTCCTGTGCAACCCCGAGGTAATCGACATCAACCAGGACCCGCTCGGCGTGCAGGGC
>CAIXUF010000673.1 GCA_903922535.1 Candidatus Hydrogenedentota bacterium | reverse complement strand
GCGGTACATTTCATTAAGGTCCGCGAGGAAACCACCGCCCACGCCAGCGACGTCAAGTATGCCACCCAGGGTCCGTGACCACACTTCAAAAGAACCCAACGGCTGGACAACCCCATGGGGCCGCCCCGCGTCCAGCCAAGTTTGCACCAGGGTCAGACAGGCCCGAACCAGCTCGGGCCGGTGTTCTCGAACCCAACTCATAAGGTCCGGATGCCGAAAACCTGACCGAAGCCAGGGGCGCTCGATCTGCGCATCAAGCCGAATACGGACTGAACGGCGCGCAAGCTCCATGCTGAGGCGGGGATTATTGCCTGTGGCCATCCACAAGGTTTGGTTAGGGACGCTTGCAGCCCGGCTGCGCCCCAGTAGGCGGTCGGTCCACACAGGCGCCGTCAGAACACTTGCCAAACTGGAGCTGTCAAGCAATTCGTGGGAGATGTTGTCCAGAACGACGACTGGCGTCGCCTGAAGGAGGAACGAAGTCAGTTTCTTGCGCAGTTCGCCATCATGAGCATTTGCAGTGGTGATAGCCGGTGGGCGTTCGGCAACGATCTCGGATAAAAGGCAAGCAAACAGGGTTTTGCCCGTGCCGGGTGTTGACGCGGTTAGGATGATTAACGGGGCACAGGCGTTCCCCAGGAAAGGCCGCACGAAATGGGTTAGGATGGCAGCCAAGGCGTGGGCGCGGTCCGAATCGGCCGTGAAAGGAAAATCGCCGAGAAGTTCTTCCTGCAAGAACCTGCACGCCGCAGCACAATCCTGGACGTCCGCCCCGCATCCGCGGAACACCAGCCCGGAAACAGACTGGCAGAGGTGCACGCGACCCTCCGGGTCATACCCAGGTTCCGATATCAACCGGCCAGTGGCCGTCAGCACGGGTACCGAACTTACCATTTCCAGTTCTGGCAAAGCGGGATGCGGCTTCGCGATCATAAGCCGAAGAATGAATTCGGGGGGAAGCACATTCCGGCCGTCCCTGACCCAATCCGCATGCTCGACAAGCAATCCCGCGAGCGCGTCTTTTGTCACGCGTTGAAGCACCCTGTCCTGCTGGCCATTAACCCCAAGACCGCCACATCCGTCCTCCGCCGAGAGACATACCAGCACACCGCCACGCTGAAAGAAACGAGGAGGGCTATTCACCGCAAACACGACATCCCACACCTCGCGAAGCACATCACGCGGCTGACCGGAAACATCAATGACCGGTAACGCAGTTCTAGACTCAGACATGAACCCCGCTTTTTCGTCACTCATCACACCATCTCCCAACGTGGGCGTTGCCCACAACCCAGTGAGAGGTGAAAAGATGCGCCGCTTCGTCTCATGATGTTGTTAACAGAGCAACCACATGGGAAAGGACCGGCGGCGCATGAACATGTTTGTAGCGAAATTCGGGGACATTGTCAAGGGGATTCTCACGGGGTTTGACCGGATTGTCTTCAAGGGCTCCATTCTTCCCCTGATGCATCCCGAGGGTGCGATGCGGTTTTTCCGTTCCCAGGGGGTGCT
>CAIXUF010000672.1 GCA_903922535.1 Candidatus Hydrogenedentota bacterium | reverse complement strand
GAAATGGGAGTGCAAATACCACGTGGTGTTCCCCCACGGCAATGACGTGCACCGCAGGCGTGGCATCTCCGAAACGGGCGCGTGTTACCTGGCGCAGTGTCCCTGTTTCAAGAATTCGTCCAAGGGCATTTTGTCCACGGCCCATGAGTATTGCGCCGCGGTTGCCAGGGCCTTCCATGGGTCCTCCGTGGTGTCGGACCAGCTCGTGTAGATCTCGCCCAGGACGTGGGTGGTGCCTTCGCGGTGTTTGTTCAGCGTGCCGGCCCATTGCCGCACGTTTCGGTGGTCATACCAGGGCGATCCCGTCACGTCAAAGCCGAGGTCGAGGAAGAACTTTGTCGAGTTCTCAATCCGGTTGTCGTTGTCGGGCCACGCGTACCACCAGGGGCATTGGATGACATCCTTGGGGATGAGGGCGGCGGCGTCATTCATGTTCAGGCTTGGCCCGTTGTGGTATGGATTCACCGCGTCGGACCACATCATCAGACGAATGGCCGGGTCGGCCTCGCGGGCAAAGGTCTGCATGCGCTTGATGTCATCCACAAACAATGCGCTGTTGGACAGTCCGCGGGCGGTGCAGCGTCGGTCGCGGTTGAGAAGCCGGGGCTCGTCATGGCCGATGTGCAGATATTTCGGCTTGAGGGATTGGACCACGGTGTGGATGGTTTCCCGCATGAAGTCCTGGTACAGCGCTTCGGAGGGGCAGCAGGTGATGCTGCCCGGCGGCGCCTGATGGTAACTGAGCAGGACGGCCGATGCATTCTTGATCCGGCTGTCCGGGGGGACTTCAATGTGCAGGGGCGCGCCAACCTCGAAGGGAAACGAGACAGGGGCGGCAACAAGGCGGTAGTCTTTCCCCTCCTCATAGGTCGTGCCGCCCGATTCATCCTGGACAACCAGCGGGGCCGACTGCGTGATCAGCACATTGCTTAGCGGATTCATTCCTGGAAGGCCCACGACGGCGACGTCATCGAACCACGCTGTTCCGGCGGCGTCCTGAATCCGCAGATAGATTTGCAGCCGGGTATAGCTGTCGGAATCGAAAACCGCCGACCTGCGCTGCCACTCCTGGTCACCGCGAACCATGCCGGCATGCCCCAGCCAGGCACCCAGCGTGCCATCGGGCTTGAGTCCGTAGACTTCGGCGTAGGCGGTTCCGGACGCAATGCCCTTTGTCTTGAGAAAGCAACTGAACTCGTAGCGTTGCTGTGGCAGGACGGCCACATCCTGCCAAACACGGGTCGTACCCTCTTCGGTCCGTGTGATGCGCAGGCACCCCGTGCCCGCGTGCGCCGCCTCCTGATCAATGGAGACCCCCTCGCCCTGCCGGTCGGCAGTCCAGCCCGCGACCCCGTTTTCGCGGGAATCATCAAATCCGGCGTTGATGATCGCGGCTGCCGGCGCCAGCGGCGGGTCGGGTGACTGCACGGCGCTGTCTTTGACCTCGAAGCGCTGTTTGTCGATGTAGACCCCCTCCGCCGCTTCGGGATGGGCGGCCAGCACAAACTGGCCCCAACCGAGACTCTGAAGTTCCGGAACCGGTTCGATAAAGTGCCTGCGGCACAACGCAAACGCCTCCTGCCAGCGGGTGCGGTTTGCGGCGTCCCCGAGGGAGAAGAAGTCGCCGCATTCGAACAGCATGAAATTGAGTTTCAGCGCGGCGCATTGCAGGATGCGCGCCTCCAGGCCGGCGTTGCCCGCCATATAGGTGCCCCGCAGGGGAAAGTCCGGCCCGTCTGAAACGGCCACGCATGCAATCCGCCCCTGTGCGTCCACAAGCTGCCGCAAGGTCATAAGGCCGTGGTACAGCCCCGGCAGGTCAGCACCGAGAATGTAAACCGCATCCTTGTCCACGACAAGCCGGTAGCCTTCCGCCGCCGGTTTGGGCAGTGCGGCGACGCGCGGCTCGATTTCGGCATTGGGCATCACCCCCAGATGAATGAACCCGGGTTCCAGGGAGGGGGTAGTTTTGAAGTCAAGCCGGGAAATGACGGATTCGTCCACATTCAATTCGCGCAACCGCGCGATGAATTGGTCGATCCCGCCCGACGCGCCACGGCAGTCCGGTGATGCCGTGATTCCCTTGATGCTGCTGAGTTCCAGCCAGCCGGGTGCCGCGGACTCGGTCCACGCCATGTGCCGTGGCGTGGGGATGACCACGGGCAGTCCCGGTGTGGGCTCACCGGCCGCGGCGCGGCCCGTTGCAACGGCGGCCATCGCGGCCGCAACGCACATTACCGGCATGAATCTGCTGCGCATAACCGTCTCTCCGTTGGTGTTCGGCTATTGCCATTCGATATGCAGTGTCTGCCGCGCGCCCTCGCCCCCCTCGTTCTTGACAGACACGAGATGTGAAACGGGATCAAGGGAAACGTCGTGATTGTTGAAGACGGCCTTCACGCCGCCCAGTCGCGGCGGCACGAAGACCATCGTGGGTGCCGTGGCGGCGTTGGCCCTGTAGGTCAAATCGAAACGCCGTTCCCCCTGCTGAAACACCGGGTCATCCCCGGCAATCCGCTGCGGGTAGACGCGCACCAGCACATACAGGTTCATCTTGTCCCGTCCGAGGTCATCCACGATTCCAAAGGACTCGTCACCGGACTTGTCGTAGCTGTAGTAGGTCCAGCTTGCCTGGTACCTGTCCAGCAGGTTGAGGAAATCGGAAAGATAGGCGAGGTAGCCCGGCGTGCTGGCCGCAATGCCGAACTCGCCGTACAGCATCGGCGTGCCGAAGGCCTGCGCGTCGCGCACGCGCTGCCGGACCCACATCTGCATCCACAGTTTCGAAAACCGCGAGTATCCCACCCCTTCATGGCAGAATGGGTCATAATAGTGCGGCGCGAAAACGCAGTTGTCATCGGGCTTGAAGGTCAGGCAGGTGGGCAGGCCGCCGCTGTTGTAGATCATCGGCTCAAAGCACAGCCGTGTCTTGAAATTGTTCCGCCGCCACATCGCCTGAATCTCGTCATAGAAGGACGACAGCGTCGTTGATTCGAACGTGAGGCGCGGTTCGGGAAAGGGCTCGTTCATGATGTCCACGCCGGCGACATTCGGCAGGCCCTCCATGCGGCGCACAACGTGCTCCAGCATGGCAACATACTGCCCCCGGAGCGTGCGGCTGCCCCAGAAATTCTCATAGGACCGGATTACCGCCTTTTCAAAGTAGTTCAGATTCCACCGTGATTGCGGATGGAACGGAATGCCGTCGTCATGCACCGTCCATTCCGGGAAGCCGTTGCCGGTGAACTTGCGCGCGTACAGGTCCTGATGGAAATCGAGGATCACGTCAATCCCCAGTTCCTCCATCCAGCGGATGCGTTCAAGGGTCGCGTTGATGTACGCCTCGTCATAGACCCCCTCTTTGGGTTCAACCGCTTCCCAGAACACAAGATAACGCACGCAGTTGAAGCCCCACTGGCGCAGCAGCGCATAATCGGCCTTCGTGTGCCAGCTCAGGAAGTCGGGCGCCGATTTTGCCTGGTTGGAAATGTTGACGCCGTGATACAGGACAATCCGGTTGTCCTTGTCGCGCAGGTGGGACCGGACCGGACCCGGCTCGCGGTTGAGCCTGCAGGCGGCGACGGCTATGAGCACGGCGGCGGATGCAAGAATCACGGCGAGACCCAATGCGGCCCGTTTCAGCGCCCTTCTGAATGGTGTCATGCTTTCTCCCTTCGCTCATTGTCAGACGAAAAATGGCTGGCCGCACGCCCCCGCCGTCATCACGGCGCGGACAGGTTGCACACATAGTCGAGAATGGTCGCCCATGTCCGGCTCACCGGATATTTGCTGGGGTACCTCAGAAACTCCACGTGGCCGTCCATGTAGAGAACGTTCCCGCCGCCTGGAAGGTGGTTGAAACGGCTGAATGAAGTGCCCGTGTTTCCGCCGGTCCTGGAGCTTTGCGCCATGTCGTACATCACGGCGAGTTCGCCCTGGCCTTTGGCGCCCGCGGCGGCATTGTTGATGTCGGTGATGAGGAAGCGCTCAATGCCCTCCCTGAGCCGCCGGATGGTGACAACCCTGCCCGTCTCGTTTGTGAACTCGGGCGCGTCGTTGTCATACAGGTCCTGCACTTTCTGCACGTTCGCCGGAAGCGGCAGGCCGTCAGCGCCCCGTTGCCGCGCGATGAGGAAGATGGGGGCGAAAATCTGAAGCAGCGTCCCGAGAAGCGTGCCGGACCAGTCACGGCCCTGCACCGAAGGCTGCGCATTGTCCCCGCCGCCGCCGTCGAGCAGATAATCGTCAGCCATGAAAGCCCACCCGAAGTAATAGTAGGACACCGAACTCAGCGCGCAAGGGTCAAAATCCTTCCCGTTGTAGTACCAATTGTCCTTGGAGAGTGAAACACCGTCCGCGTCAGACGGGCAGACCAGGATGCCCGGATCGGTCAGGTACTCAGGATACACGGCGGCGGCGTCAAACGTGAAATCCGCGGCGTTGAGGATGTTGCAGTGAAACGGCGCGGTTCCCCAGTCGCTCTTGAGGCGTTTCAGGCAGGGGAAACTGCCGCCAGACGCCTCCCCGGAATACATCTTGAAGATGACGCCCATCTGTTTGAGGTTGTTGGCGCAGCTTGACCGCCGGGCCGCTTCCCGCGCCCGCGCTAGCGCAGGCAGAAGAATGGCCGCAAGGATGCCGATGATGGCGATGACGACCAGAAGCTCAATCAGCGTGAAACCGCGGTATTTGCGCCCCATAGTTGCGCTCCCTGTGATCAACCGTTCAAGGCATACTATCACGGTTTGCGGAATCTGTAAAGAAGCGCATGGGGACGGGCCTTTGGCAGCGACGCGTGGCGGGGCGGGCGGGGGTGCGACAGGTCAGCCAACAGGGCGGCGCGACATGTATATGACCTTCCACTGACCCTCCTGGCAGACCTCATCCCGCTGATTCATGACCTTTACGGCATAGGTGACGACACCAAGGCCGGGGGTGGATGTTTCCCGCTTGTCGGCGATGGTTTCCTGCAGGTGAATGGTGTCGTTGATGAAGATTGGCTTGCGGAAATCCCAGGTCATGCCGAGAAAGGCGACAAGACGGTGCTGCTCCGCACCCGGCTTGCGCGCCGCCAGACCGGAGGCAATGGACAGACCCAGCAGCCCGTGGGCGATGCGCCGGCCGAAAGGCGTCCTCTTGGTGAGTTCCGCGTCTGTGTGAATGACATTGAAGTCGCCCGAAAGGCCGGCGAAATTGACAATATCCGTTTCGGTGACGGTTCGGGCCGGAGAAGTGAATTCTTGGCCAAGTTCCAGGTCCTCGAAGTAGATGCCGTCTTCCGGTTCCATGCTCATTTATCCTTGTGTGATTGCCAGCGTTTGCGGGCAAGTGCCCAGACCAGCAGCGGTCCCAGGGGGCTTCTTTGGAGTTTCATCAGGAAGCGGTTCTTGCGACCCGGCATGAAGACCACTTGGCCGGTCTCCAGCGCGGCGATGGACTCCCTGACAACATCCTCGGCGGACATCCACATGCCTGCGGACACATCCGACCGCTTGAATTCGGCGAATTCCGGCGTGTCATGAAACTCGGTATAGGTGAAGCCGGGGCAAAGCACCTGCACACGCACGCCCGTGTTCAGCAGCTCCTTGGCAAGCGCCTGGGAGAATGTGACAAGGCACATCTTGGTCGCGCAGTAGGTCACGGCGTTGGGCATGGCAAGATAGGCCGCCATCGAGGAGACGTTGATGATGCCCCCTTTGCGCCGTGCAATCATGTTGGGAAGGGCGGCGTGCGTGAGGGACAAGCCCGCCGTCACATGCACCTGGATCATGTCCCGGTGCTTGTTCCGCTCCACATCCGCAAAGAAGCCCGTGGTGCCAAAGCCGGCGTTGTTGACCAGCAGTTCCAGCGACGGGAGGTCCGCGATGCGCCGCGCAACGCGATCCACATCCTCCGGCTTGGCGAGGTCGGCGGGCAGGACCTCCACCATGACGCCGTGCTGCTTTCGGCACGCTTCGGCCAATGCGGCCAGCCGATCTTCGCGGCGCGCAACAAGGACCAGGTCATGACCGTCTGCGGCCAGCGCGCGCGCGAACGCCGCGCCGATGCCGCTGGAGGCCCCGGTGACCAATGCCGTCTTGCGTTCCCCGATCATTGCCGGTCCTCTTCAAAATGCGCAATGTTGAGTATGTTGTCCTTCTGCTCCCCGGAGAAGACCGCCCGGACGCGCATGCCGACCCGGGCATTGCCCACGTCGCCGCATTCCAGGAGGTGCGTGATCGGCGTGTCTGCGCCGTCAAGCTTGATCAAGGCCAGGACATAGGGCGGTTCCTTGGGCTGGTACGGTTCCGCGTAGCGCACCACGGTAAAGCCCGTAACCACGCCGGCCGCTTCGACCTTGACCCAATGGTCCGTCAGCGGCGCAAAGCAGCGCTCGCAGGTCTCCCGCGGCGGCACGAAAGTCTTCTCACATTGCGGACACCGCACACCGAGTATCTGCCGCTCATTGCGCAGGGACACAATGAACCGGCTGCCCACGGCCCCCGCGAAATACTGGTAGGGCAGGGCCATCTTGCCCTCTATGACAAACGCGCAGTCCTTGTCATCGCTCATGATCAGGCTCCTGTGCCTTCGTTGTCCGGGATGATTTCAAAATGCCGGATGTCCTCGGTGGTGCCGTGGCGCTCCTCGGCAAACACGACACGAACCCGGACGCCGCGCCGCACCTTGCTGAGGTCGTCCACATCGAGCAGATGCCAAAACGGCGCGTCGCCCTGCGTTCCGTCCAGATCCACCCAGCACAGCACGTACGGCACCTGCCGCGTCTCGCCGGTCAGCGGGTCCGGACTGGCATAGTAGATGACGTCGAAGTCGCGGATGCTGCCCACGGGCGGAAGTTCGTCCCACTCCGTGGCCTCGACATGGCAGAAGGCGCAGACCTCGCGCGGCGGCAACTGATGCCGCCCGCACTTCGGGCACCGGTTGGCCATGATGCGTTTGTTGTCGCGCAGTTCCCGAAGGAACCGCCCCATGACGGGTCCCGTCGAAAAGTGCTGGGGGATCGACAGGATCTGCCGCGACACGATCAGTTCCGGACTGTTCTTCTCTTCACCCATGCGTCTGGCCTCCCAGTTCGGGCTTTTCTTTTGACAGCAGCGTCAGCACGGTCCACAGCGTGCCGCCAAACCCCGAGGCCAGGGCACGCCGGACGGTCTTGGACACCTGGTGCGCGCCGGCCGTTCCGCGGATCTGCATGGCCGCCTCCGCCACGCGGACCAGCGCCGTGGCGCCAATCGGATTGCTCGCGATTACGCCCCCCGAGGGGTTGACCGGAAACGCTCCGTCAATCGCAATGTCGTCGTTTTCGACCATCTGGATGGCCTCGTCC
Source organism: Candidatus Hydrogenedentota bacterium (assembly GCA_903922535.1). The sequence continues at coordinate 7,530 of CAIXUF010000672.1, read as the reverse complement.
CCGTCGAGCAGTAGGAAATCACGCAGCCAGTCGAGCCCCCACCACGCCGAGGGATCGTACATTTCGAGCACGTCAATGTCCTGGCGGGGATTGGTTATCCCCGCCCGCTTGAAGAGGCGTTCCGCCGCGACCCGGTGGGTGTTCTTCTGCGAACTGAAGATCATTGTCTCTTCGCGGTGCACCGTTTCGTGGTCCACGATCCAGGCGGCGTTCGCCGCCAGCTCTTTCACCTTCTCTTCCGAGGCGAAGACGACCGCACAGGCACCGTCGCTCTGGGAGCACATGTGGATCATGCGCAGTTCACCCGCCAGCATCGGCGAGTTCTCGGCGGTTTCCTTAATGTATTTGCGTTCGAGCCGCAGGCGCCGGTGGGCCTTTACATTCCGCATCGCGTGCTCATCCATGATCGTACGGTACTTCATCGCGGCCAGTCTTGCGCGCTCCAGGCCAAACTCGTCGATGATCTTTTGCGCGCCCGTGCCCGTGAGCGCTCCGGTCTGCAGACTCCGGCCCCACAGCGGGTCCGCCATGTTGGTGATGCCGCCGGTCGTGTGCCCCTCTTGGAGTTTGTCGAACCCGATGGCCAGCACCACATCGTGCAGGCCCGAGGCAACCAGGTTGTCGGCCGCACAGGCCAGCGTGGCGCCCGTGGTGCCGCCCGTGGTCAGGCGCAACCCCGACTTCCCCCAGGCCCCGTCGCCGATCACGTGCCACATGTCCGGCTGATGGACCATTTCAAACAGTTCCATGTTGCCGTGCAGCACGCAGTCCACGTCGTCCAGCGTGACCCTGGCGTCCGCCAGCGCCTCGACCACCGCCTCGTGGATCATCTCCGGCTGGTTGACCTCCTCACGGTGGCTGGAGAATCTCGACATGCCGCTGCCGATAATGGCGACGTTCCTGCGTTTTGTCATTGCCTGTGTGCTCCCTGGCTTTCCAGCACCACGACGGTCTGAAGTTGTCCCGCGGGCCCCGTGGCACCCTGGGCGACGGCGCGTTTCGCGCCGTTCACCTGCCGCCTGCCCGCCTCGCCGCGCAACTGAATCACGGCCTCCGCCACGCGCGCCAAACCACCCAGCATCAGGGGATTGCCGGCAATCATGCCGCCGGAACGGTTGACGTTCTGGCGGTCCGGCCCCTCCTCTTCCAGCCACTGTTTGGCGTGGTCCGCCTCGAAAAGGCCGAGCCCCTCCGCGTACTGCGGCAACTGGTGCGCGTATTGATCGGCAATCTCGACCACGTCGAAGGCGGTTTTCGGGTCGGTCACGCCCGCCATGGCATAGGCCCGTTTTGCGGCGCGTTCCAGCGCGAAGTCGCCGGCAAGATCGCGGTCGCCCAGGAAGAAGCTGTCATGACAGTTGCCCAGTCCCGTGATCCAGACAGGCCTGCCGGTAATCTCGCGGACGCGTTCTTCGCTGGCCAGGATAAGGGCAATGGCCCCGTCGGACACCGGGTAGATGAAATCACGGCGGAGGGGATCGGCCACCATCGGGGAGTCCAGCACTTCTTCGCGGGTTTTCAGGGTTGTTTCCTGTGCCACAGGATTCATGGTGGCCCACTGCCGCGCGCGCACGACCAGGTCCGCCAACTGGATTTCCGTGACACCGGAGCGCGCCAGGTAGGCCTGCGCCTGCAACCCCGCCGCGCAAAGATAGTCAAGCCCCACCGGGCGCGTGTAGAAGGGATCAAACGCAAGATGGGTCACCATGTTCCGGCTGGCCGCCTGCGATTCTTTGCAGTGGCCCGCGAGCAGCACCACATCATGGTGGCCGGAAAGAATGGTCGCCACGGCGTAGTACACGCCCTGGGCACCGTCGCCCGCGACCTTTTCCTCGGCCCCGTAGTGCGCGCCCACCACGTCGGTGATGCCGCCGTCGGAAATCGTGCGCGCGTCGAACAGGTCGTCCGAGACCGTGACGGCACCGTCGATGCCGCCCTCCCCGAACCCAAGGCCGGTCTGTTCGCGGACGTCCTTGACGGCCTCCCACAGCAGGCCCTGCATCCGCAGGTTCCATTTGTTGGATTCGAACTTCGTCTGCGCCACCGCGCAGATCGCCACACGATTAGCCACTGTTGCTGTCTCCCCGGCGCGACCACGCCGATTGGCGCGCCGTTCCGCTGTAACAAATGCGTGCCTGTCCGTCCTTGATGGCGCGGAGGATGGCGTCCTTTTTCTTCTCGCAATCGACCTCAACCCAGGCCCGGCCGCAGCCTTCGCGGGTGTGGGAGTCATCGGATACGACCTTGGGATAGGGGATTGCGTTGACGTCAAACTCGGGCGTGTAGAACCCGTTTTGCGAGACCTCGACAGCGTCGACGGTGAGCGAGGACCGAAGCTCCTCCAGCCGATCGAGCACCTGGCCGACCCGGGTCGCAAACTCCGCGGGATGGTTGAGCACGCGAAGCGTCTCCCGGTCGCCGTACACATGATTGACATGCAGGTAACCGCGGACGAAGACCGTCTTCTCGACCCCTTTGAACACAAGCATTCCCTCAAAGTCTTCCGGCACCCCTTCGTAGGCGTCCGGTTTCATCAGATAATCGTGATCCGTCAGCGCGACGAAATCGAAACCCAAATCCCGGTACACGTGCAGCACTTCTTCGGGCGTCAGACAGCCGTCGGAGCACGTCGTGTGGATGTGCAAACCGCCTTTTAACACTTCATTTCCGTGGGCCGGGAACCAGTCCCGTCCGTCTTTGCGCCGTTCATGATTGCGATATTTCACGGGCGATGATGAGCCGCTGAATCTCCGAGGTGCCGCCGCCGATGGTGCCCATCGTCACATCGCGAAAGATGCGTTCCACTTCGTACTCCTGCATGTACCCGTAACCGCCCAGAATCTGCACCGCGTTGGAGGCCGCGCGTACCGCCATTTCCGAACCGAACAGTTTCGCGTGCGAGGCTTCGGCGGAGCAGGGAACGCCCTGGTCGCACAACACGGCCGCCTTGTAAGTCAGCAGGCGCGCGGCCTCTATTTCCGTGCTCATGTCCGCCAGCTTTTCCATGACCATCTCGAAGGTCGCAATCGGCTTGCCGAACTGCTTCCGCTCCTTGGCATAGGCAAGCGCGCGGTCCAGTGCAGTGCGGCCTGTCCCGACCGCCATCGACGCGCCCACCGTCCGTTCCACATCCAATCCGCCCAGGAGGATGGCCAGCGCCTCGTTCTCGCCGCGCACAAGGTTTTCCACCGGCACACGGCAGTTGTCGAAATAGATCTCCGACGTGGGCGAACCGTGCATGCCCATCTTCTTCAGTGGCTGGCCCACGGTAAAACCGGGGAATCCGCGCTCGATGATGAACTGGCTGATCCCCATCGGCCCCGCCTCCTTGTCCGTCCGCGCATAGACCAGAAAGACATCCGCCACTGGCGCGTTCGTGATGAAGGTCTTGCTGCCGTTGATCAGGTACTCTTCGCCGACCCGTTTTGCGAAAGTGGCAATGGACAACACATCCGAACCGGCCCCCGGCTCAGTCATTGCGATGGCGCCCAGTTTGTCTCCCGAGGCCAGGCCGGGGAGGTACTTGCGCTTCTGGTCTTCCGAACCGTTGCAGGAGAGATTGTGGGCGCACAAGACGGAATGCGCGAGATACGACAGCGACGTCGAGGCGCAGGCGTAGGCGATCTCCTCCATGGCGACGCAAAAAGTCAGGACATCCTGTCCCGCACCCCCGTATTCCTCCGGTATCAGGAGTCCCAAAAGCCCCAGATGCCCCATCTTCAGAAATGTTTCGGCGGGGAAACGCGATTCCTCATCTATCTGCGCGGCAATCGGGGCGATTTCGTTGCGCGCAAACTTGCGCACCATCTGCTGGATGTCCACCTGTTCTTCTGTCAGACGAAAGTCCATGCCCTTCTCGCCTTTCCGCGCCGGGTACGCCACGGTGTTCTAAACACGTCGGCCACAAGGAGAACAAATCCGATTCTATCAGGAGCCTGTCGATAGTTCAAGAAACTAATATTACTGAGAATAACAATGTTGGGTGCGATACGAGTCCTCCAACGTTCGAGGCGAATTCCGCCCGGATAAGGACGGCGTGTTATAGTCATAACCCGAAGTCGCGGCAGGCTTTTCCCGCAAGGCCGTGGGATTGTCCTGCGCGACTGGCGAGAAACCAACAGGACATTCCCGCACTTGGCCTCGCGGTCCGCACGTATCCATTATGGATGGGTTGTACTCGCCGTCAGCACCTTCGTGGTGTACGGCGCGCTTGGTCTTGCCCGGTTCGGCTATTCGATGGTTCTGCCGGCCATGCAGACCGGTCTCCACATGGACAACACCCGCGCCGGTGCCCTTGCCACCGCCAATCTCATCGGCTATCTGACGCTCTCAGTCATCGGCGGCGCGCTGGCGGCCCGCTACGGCCCGCGCAAAGTCATTGCCGCCGGACTGGCCGTCGTCGGAACGGCCATGCTGCTGACGGGCTTTTCCACGGGCTTCTTCACCGCCGCACTGTGGCGTTTTGTCACCGGCCTTGGCAGCGGTGCCAGCAACGTTCCCGTCATGGCCCTCCTGTCCGCGTGGTTTGCCCAGCGCCGCCGCGGCACGGCCTCCGGCATTGGCGTGTCCGGTTCCTCCCTTGCCCTGATCAGCCTGGGTCCCACTGTGCCCCCTGTGTTGCAGGCTTTTGGCGGGAATGGCTGGCGGATCTGTTGGTGTGCCTTCGGTGCGGTCACCCTGTTCCTGGCCCTGATCAGCCTGACCCTGCTGCGTGACCGGCCTTCCCAGATGGGTCTCCGTCCGCTCGGGGCCGATGAATCGGAAAGCCCTTCGCCACCCGCCACGGCCGGCCTTGCCTGGCGGACGGTATACCGTTCGCGCACCGTCTGGCACCTTGGTCTGGTCTATGTGGCCTTCGGATTCTCGTACATCATATACATGACCTTCTTTGTGAAGCACCTGATCGCCACGGGGGGCTACGAACCCGCCGCCGCAGGACGCCTCTTCATGACCATGGGATGGTTCAGCCTCCTTTGCGGTCTCCTCTGGGGCGCAGTTTCCGACGTCATCGGACGGAAACGCGCCCTCATCATCGTCTACCTCATCCACACGGTTTCCTTCTCCCTCTTCGCACTGTGGCCCGCTCCCGCGGGGTTCACCACCTCGGCGATTCTCTTCGGGCTGTCCGCCTGGAGCATCCCGGCCATCATGGCGGCCACCTGTGGCGACATCCTCGGCCCCCGCCTTGCCCCGGCCGGACTCGGCTTCATCACCCTCTTCTTCGGCATTGGCCAGGCAGTGGGGCCAAGCGTTGCGGGAATCATGTCCGACGCGGCCGGCACGCTGGCGCCCTCTTTCCTGCTCGCGGCGGGTGTGGCCTTTTTCGGCGCTGTCGGGGCGGGTATGCTGCGGCAATCCGCATTGCGCAAATCAGATACTGGAAAGGAATCCACATGAAGAAGATTGTTGCCGTGCTCGGAAGCCCCAGACTTAACGGAAACAGCGCTTTCATTGCCGGGCGTTTTCTTGAGGCGGCCCGGAATCTGGGTGCTGAAACACAGTCGTTCGCCCTGAACTCGCTCAGCTATCGGGGGTGCCAGGCCTGCATGAGCTGCAAGAAGAACTCGGATACATGCGTCCTGAAGGATGATCTGGCCGAAGTGCTCGAAGCTGTGCGGAAAGCCGACGTGATTGTCCTCGCCTCACCCGTCTACTACGGGGATGTCACAGGACAGATGAAGCTCTTCATAGACAGAACCTACGGCTTCCTTACCCCCGATTTTCACGCCAACCCGCAACGGTCGCGTCTCTCGCCGGGAAAGACGGTGGTGTTCATCCAGACGCAGGGACTCGCGGATGCGACGGTATTCGCCGATGTTTTTCCCCGTTACAGGGAAATGATGAAGTTCATCGGCGTGGACGAGGCGCACCTCCTCCGCGCCTGCGGTCTCTCGAAGCGGGACGATGTTCTTGAACACAAAGATGTCCTGAAACAGGCAGAAGAACTTGCCGTTCAAATCATGACCGAGAATGCCGCACAATGCTGAAACAGGACACTGCCAGACGACGCGCATAGTGCGTGCAATGGCAGATCGGCGTGCAAAGGACACCGCCGGGATTGTCTTAATCACCTTGGGGGCGCATCAGGGCTGAAACGAGTTCCAAGTGCGCGGTTGCCCGTGTGTTGAGTTGCGCGATTTGCCGGGGATTCTTTCCAAAATACGTCATCCACGCCCGATAGAATTCGTCGCGGGGGGCGTAAATCCCCACAGGCAGCGATTCGGACTGAGGCTCGAAGCGATCACGGTAGAGTGTCCACAACGCAGGGATGAAATACATCTGTCCCAAGTCTTCCAGCTTCTGCACTTCCGTCCGCAACGCCTCGCCGTCCCCTCCGTCGAGAAGTACCGAGGTGAATGGTGCAAAGACCCTTCTCAGAAATGGATTGTCGTCAAATGTTTTCCCGATTTCCGCGCGCGCCTCCCCGGTACGCCCCATGTCCGCAAGCGCCAGACCGCGGACAAGGTGCCCCGGGGAGTACTTGGGTGACATGTTGAGGCAAACGTCGCCGGCTGCAAGCGCCAGTTCCCGCTGCCGCCCCGCCAGCAGGTAAGTCGACCACACCATCAAGTCCATGGGGTCATGGTACGAGTGGATAACGGCCCGCTGCAGTATTCTCCCGTATGTCTCGCGCACGCTCCGGGCGGGGCCTTTGTCGGGAGCGGGGAATGCCTGGTCAAGAAAGGAGGACCAATCAACACGGATGTCGGAAAAGGGCTCAGGGACGGCCACGGGTTCCTTGCTTTCCCCCTTCTCAGGCGTTTTTGCCGGCGCGCCATTCAAGGTGATCCTGTGGACTATAATCGTGTCGCCGGCCACCAGGGGAAAACAGGTGTAGTCAAGGCCGAGAACAGTCAGGGCATTGTTCAAGTCCTCGCAGGGGACCGTGCATCCGCCCCGCTGCAGGAGCAGCCAAACGGCCCGGCCCTCCTTGGGCGGCTTGTCGGCATTCCCGTGGGCAAGATACCACAGGGTGGCATCGACGGCGGCCTGTGTTGTAACGGCACCCAGCACGGGTATCCCCAACGGCTTGCCGCTCAACCGCATGTTTGCGTCGAAAATCTCCCCGGACAGGAATTCGCCCGTGGCAATGACCACATCCTCGGAAGCGGCGTGGGACTGGATGTACTTTCCAGCCCCCAGCCAGTCCGCACGGAGGGTCGTGGGCATCAACAGCGGAATCTGGTATGCGTAAAGCCCCAGAAGAAGAAGCACGGCGCCCCCCCGCAACCAGCGGCGGGACAGCCATGCAACGCAGCCGCCCACAACGGTGTAAAGCGCCGGCCATGTGTACAGCGTGTAGCGGGAGAAGAACAGTTCCCTTCCCAAGAAGCAGGCGGAGGCATATGAGAGCACCGGCGGCAACAGAATCACCAGCAGCAGCAGGATGTTCTTCTCCACAAGAATCGCATGGCCGCCGCCCGCGTTCTTCCCGCGCATCACACACACAGACGGCGCAGGGTGCAAACCGCCACTGTGGCGATCGCCCCCGCGAAACAGGCCGCCAGCCCCCAGTTCATCCAAGGGTCG
>CAIXUF010000671.1 GCA_903922535.1 Candidatus Hydrogenedentota bacterium | reverse complement strand
CGTCTCTGGCTGCTCACCCAGCATCCGCGCCGGGACCGCGTAGGCGTCCTCGCGCGCCACCTCCCACTGCGCACCGACGTGCCCCCGCTCCGCACGCTGGGCGCGTGGCTGCGCTGGGCGCAATGAGTGACGCGCCACGGCCTCAGCTCCCCTGCCCGACCTGCCCCGCAGAAGCGATCGCATTCTACGACGCGCTGCACATCCCTGTCACCCCGGTGAAACCGGCTGACAAGAAAGGCCGTCTCAAAGGTTGGAGCGCCGCAGAGCGGCGCGCAACGCCACTGGACTTCAAGCCTGGCGACAACATCGGCGTCCTGAACGGCACGCTCATTGGCGACGGCCTCTACTTCCACGACATCGACATCGACACCAATAGCGACCGCGACCGGCGCATCGTCGAGCGCCTGCTTCCACCGACCGGCTGGCGCTACGGCCGCCCCGGCAAACCGCGCAGCCACGCGAACTATCTCGTCAAGGGTCAGTGTCGCAGTCACAAGTTCGTCGACCTGGACGGCGCGTGCCTCCTCGAACTGCGTGGCGTCACCCAAAAGCTCACCCACACGCTCAGCGTCGGCCCCGGCAGCGTTCACACGAGCGGCGAGCCCATCCGCTTCGTAGAACCCCTCACTGCCATCGGTCGCGTTGACACCCCAGAGGAACTCGACACCGCCGTCCGCCACGCCGCTATCGCCATCATCGTCACCCACGCCTGGCCCGCCAACAATCGGCACAAGCTCCGCCTCGCGTTCGCCAAGGTGTTGCTCGAATACGGCCTCCCGCAGCCGCGCGTCGTCGCGCTGCTGGAAGCGGTCATGGAAGCCACGGGCAGCGACACAAGCGACGTAGCCGACACGGTGTCCGCTACGCTGGCCGAACTCAAAGCCGGGCGCCCCACAGCCGGCGCGTCCGTCATCCAGGAGATCCTCGGCCAGTCGGTGCTCACCGGTATCGCCGCTGTCTTGCGTGTGTCTGCCGTGGACGACGGCAAGAGTATCAACGTCACCGAGCTGACCACCACGATGGTCGACCGTGCGTGGACGCAACTGGTGGCCGCCAACGAACCCCCCGGCCTCTTCGCACGCAACCACGAGGTCATGATCCTGCATAACTGCGACAATACGTGCCTTGGCGCCCTCTACGAAGAGCACCTCAAGCTGGAGGAACCCACCGCGCTGCAGCATGTCTCCGGGTTCCGCAAGATAGAAACCGACACGTTCCGCGAGATTGTCGGCCGCATGATTCCCTGTGTACAACCGTCCGCGAAGGCGCCGCTCGCGAAAGTCTACCCGTCGCGCGAGTTCGCTTCGCTGATGTTGGCCAGCCCAGCACTGCCGCTGCCCGAACCCACGGGCTTCACCTCCGTGCCGTTCTTTACCGCCGAGGGGCAACTGGTGACGACACCCGGTCTGCACCGTCCGACCGGCATCTTCTACCAGCCGGCCCACGGGTTCCAACTGCCGCCCATCCCAGAACACCCCACGGCGCGCGACGTGGGTATGGCCGTGGCCACGCTGGACGCAATGGTTTGGCAGTTCCCGTTCAAAGGTCGCTTGGGGCGCCACCCCTACATGGACCTCCGCGAGGGCTGCGACTGGCGCAATACAGCCGCGTTCGCGAACATGATGGCGTTCCCGCTCACGGTGCTCACCCGCAGCCTCTTTCACGCTGTGCCCCTGTTCTTGGTCGACAAACCCCAGACGCGCACCGGGGCGACGCTCATGGTGCAAAGCTGGTGCTACGTGCTGACGGGCGCGTGGCCGAGTGAGGCCGAGTGGGACGGATCGGAGTCCGAGCGCCGCAAATTCCTCACCGCGATTCTTATGACCGGGGCGCCCATCATCTTCCTGGACGAGGTCAAGGACTTGAAGTCCCCAGACCTTAACAAGATCCTCACCGGCAAGAACGCACGCATCGGCCGCGTGCTCGGCTCGACCGAGATCACGAACCCCCATAACTTCAGCACGTTCGTGGCTACGGGCAATAACCCGGCGTTCACCAAGGACATGGCTGGTCGCATGTGCCGCGTGCGCCTGGACACGCATACGTGCAAGCCCACGGAGCGCGAAGACTGGGAGAAAGACTTGCAGACATGGGTGCCCACGAATCGCGTGGCGCTGCTGCAGGCGCTATACGTGATGGTGCGTGCGTGGTTTGACGCCGGCAAACCGCAACAGAGCCGCATGTTGAACGGCTTCGAGCCGTGGAGTGTGTCCATCGGTGGCATCCTGGCGCATGCCGGCATCGGGGAGTTCTTGGCTAATAAGCGAGACGTCGAGGATGACGCCGAGACGGAGGAAGAAGACGAGGTAGAGGCGCTGCTGGAAGCGTGGGCGGTGCGGTTCCCGAACGAGAACGTGACGACCCCACAGATCTTACAGCTTGAAGGGCTGCCGAGCATTAACGGCAACCCCTGGACCGCGCGCCAGCTTGGGGCGTGGATACGCCGGAACCGAGACAGACGCCGCACGTTAGGTAGCGGACAGGAGATCTGCATTATCAAACTGGGTGGCGAACAGCAGTGGAAGATGAAAGTGCTGTCCGACTCACTACTGGAGGCGGAGCCGGTCAAGGAAGAGGCGCCGTTTTAAGGAGGGGCTATGCAACGGGTTGACGAGGATACTAGTGCGTTCGTGATGGTGTGGTTTGAGAAGTATGGAGAGGAGATTGTCAGAACGCGAGAGCTGTTGACGCTCCCCGCGCTGCCACAGGCATACGACAAGGCCATGCTGCACCGAGCACCGTGGACGGGGCGGCACTTTGGGGCGTGGGTGCGTGGTCACCGGTGGTTTCGCACGGAAGACGGGCAGAGATGGGGTGTTGAAGGGCACGGAGAGCAGATGTGGAGGCTGTGGAAGGCACCTGTGGAAAAGTCCGACTAGGGGGTTGACCCGTGTTAACCGTGTTACAAACAACCTAATACGCGGGGGTAAAGTAACATTTCGCTACGTTATATACCCCCGGTAGCCACCACGCTACGTAACCGGTCAAAACGGATTCAACCGGCTAGTCCGGGTTTTCCACAGGTATAAAAACCTCTTGACACCCGAGTTTTTATGGTGTAATAGCGGCGCGGCTGTGTTACCGTGTGGGCACGTATGTCCGAAGCCGACAATATCCCGGCGCTCGAAGAGGCGAGGCTATTAAAAAGTGGCGTTTAACGGTCCCGGACCTGGGCGTCCAAAAGGCTCGCTGAACAAGACAACGACCGAGGTGCGGGACCTTGCTCGTCAGATTGTGGATGACCCCGAGTATCGTCAAGCGCTCAAGCTGCGCGTTTCTCTTGGCGAAGCCCCGCACATGGAGACACTGTTGTGGCATTACGCGTACGGGAAGCCGAAAGAAACGGTAGCGCTTGAAGGTAGTCTCGACGTGACCGGTGAGATCCGCACGACTGTGGTGGACCCACAAACCACATGATGGGGCTCCAGGCTGCGCCGCTCGGCGTCACCACGCCCCCGCCTCCGACTGGCCGCGTCATTGACTTCCAGCTTCCACGTGCCTATAAGCCGCTGCTGACCCCGTCGCGCTACAAAGGCGCCTGGGGTGGGCGCGGCAGCGCCAAGTCGCACGTCTTCGCCGAGCGCCTGCTCGCGCGCTGCCT
>CAIXUF010000670.1 GCA_903922535.1 Candidatus Hydrogenedentota bacterium | reverse complement strand
GGCGGAATGCCCGCTTTCTGACCGGCCTTGCCATGCTGGCCGCGGCGGTGACCGCCCTCGGGTTCCCCCCCGCGCCCTATCATACGATTTACGGCATGGTAAAGGATGAAATGGGCCAGCCCCTCATGTCGTCCTCGGCGGTGGTCACGCTCACCGCGACCAACGGCGTGCAAATAGCGACGCCGATTGTGCCGAACCTCTCCCCGGGCATGAATTACCGTCTGCTCGTCCCGATGGACACCGGCACGTTCAGCTATAAACCCACGGCCATACAACCCCTCCTTTCCTTCCGGATGAAGGTGGTTGACGGCGGCGTCACCTATCTGCCGATGGAGGTGAAGGCCAATTTCGCCAACCTCGGACAACCGGCACAAAGCACGCGCATGGATCTCACTTTGGGCGTAGACAGCGACGGTGACGGTCTGCCAGACGCGTGGGAACAGCTTCTGATCGATATGGGCTTTGGCCAGACGCTGGCCGACATCCGGCCCGGCGACGACTCGGATGGGGACGGAATCAGCAACCTGAACGAGTACCTGGCAGGAACCTACGCGTTCGATCCCACAGACGGCTTCAGCCTGAATATTGCGGGCATCGATAACGGGTGGCCGCTGCTCGACTTCATGGCTCTCCCCGGCCGCAGTTACACGGTGAAGGGCTCGGCAGACATGAAGACTTGGAGTGTTCTTAATTTCCGAATCGTGGCGAATGGCCCCTCGGCACCGTTGCAGAGCTACTACGCCTCCCCGGATGTGCGCATGCTGCGCGTCGCCGCCGAGGTTCCCAGCGGCAAGAACATGATGTTCTTCAAGGCGATGGTACAGTGAGAAGAGTCGTCACCGTCGCCTTGCTGATCGGAGTCCTGGCTGGCGTTGCGGCCTATTTCGTGCGTTCTGCGCGATCACCAACTGTTGTTTGTGTCCCAGCTCCCGCCGCAGTTGGCAAGGCTGTTATTCCAGAACCACCGCGCGATATGAGCGCCCCTGTCCTTTCCGGCGTGGAAGTCCGGCGCGACGCGCTGACCTTGCGTGAAGGGCGGCGTTATCGCCCGAACGAAACGGTTCCGTTTACCGGTGTGATGACAGAGTTCTATGGCAACGGTACACTTCAGTCGCGCTCCGTCCTTTCCAACGGCCTGCTGGAGGGACTCTCCGAGGGCTGGTACACCAACGGCAACAAACAGGTGGAAGAACTCTACCGCGGCGGAATTTCCCACGGCTTGCGCGTCAAATGGCACGAGAACGGTCAGAAGCTCTCCGAGGCGCCTATTGTTGATGGGAAAATGGACGGTTTCTTCAGGCGCTGGCACGAGAACGGGTCTCTGGCCGAGGAGGTGTCCATGCGAAACGGCAACCCGGATGGCCTGGCACGCTCCTTTTACCCCAGCGGCTGTCTCAAGGCCGAGGCGCGGCTCAACAACGGTACGGTGGTTGACCAGAAGAGCTGGGCCGACGGAGAACGCCCCGCCCGGGCTGGCGATGCGGTTGATGGGCGGAAAACGCCGGAGCGGTGATAATAACACGATGCCCGTCCGATGTCTGAGGCAATGCAGGGGGCACAACACTGGACAGTATGACTCCTTCTTCCTCGCCGGTGCGGTTCGTTTCCAACGAGTGAATCGTCTCCGGATCGTCTTTTTTTGCGTCACGTTGCATTGACAGTGCCTCATATTTGGGTCACAATACCCAGACCGATTTATACAGGGAGCGTGTTTGTTTGGAAGG
>CAIXUF010000669.1 GCA_903922535.1 Candidatus Hydrogenedentota bacterium | reverse complement strand
CTCTTGGAGGCGCGAAAACAGCCCAAAAGCCGAGGTTGAATGTGCGGTTCGACTGGTCGTCGCCCCAGCTGCCGCCGCGAAATACGCGGTCCGACCTTGAAACCGCCACCGTGGGATCGGTCACTCCGGGTCAAGACGTTCTCCAAGTGCCGCCGCCTGCCTGCCAATGCCCCGGGACCGGGCTGGTGCCGGCGGCGGCGGTCATGATGGGGAGCAGGAACTGCCGGAGCGTGGACACGGTGTCCATGAGGCCAGGCGTCTTCTGGTCAAGGCCGCTCTTGCGGACAAAAGCGATCCATTGAAGATTTTTGGTGGCGTCACGCCCAAACGTCTCGGAAAGCGCCAATGGCATCGCGTCTGGGATGGGCGTCTTGCGCCGCTTGAACGTCGCCTTTACGGCCTGAACCAGCAGCGCCCCCTCGAAGTCGAACCGGGTCGCCAACTCTTGGATGTCGTAGAAATCCTTCATCCGGCTGTTGGCAATCCCCAGCACGACCATCGCATGAAACTTCTCCGCGATGACCGTGGGCTGTGTGCAGGCCCGTATCCGCGGCGCCGGCAGATCCAGCAGGGTCGGGTACTCAATCCATTCCGCCCGGGGCGTCACCACATCGCCAAAGCCGATGTCCACCTGGACGGGGATGCGCATGCGGCCAAGCATTGCCACAAGGAGCACCCTGCGTCCCTGATATTCCAATCCCTCCCGGATCGGCTTGACCCTGATGCTGTCCGCGTCAAAACGGAGGCCGTCTCCCTCCGATTCCACACCACAAACCCGCCTGAAAATATCCGTCATGCGCTCGTCAGAGTCTTCACCGTGACCGAGAAGATCCAGATCCATGGTTGGCCGGTGGGGTTCGCTGGACCAGACCGAAAACAGCGCCGCGCCTTTTAGCACAAACTCGCGGGAAAACTCGGAAACGCCCAAACGGTACAGCAACCGTTCAACGGCGTACCGTGACCAGATCAGGTTGGGGTCGCCGCCAGCTTGGCTGGCCCGGTTGAGCAGCCGTTGCCGGATGGAGGCGGCCACATCAGTCAGCGGTTTCTTGCTCATGACAGTGCCTCCAGATAGGGGCGCATGACGTTGGCAACCCGGCAGGTGGTCGCATGCCGCCAGAGGTCGTCCCTCGTGCATTTGCGCTCCCGCAGCGCCTCCCGCAGCGCCTCAAGTGCGACATCCATTCCGATCTTGTTCCGGTATTTGAAGCAGTCCGCCACCGTCTTGGCCGGATCATAAACGCGTACCGGGACACCCCCGATGTCATGCACCTCGACTCCTTCCGCCAGCGCCTTGCCGGAAAACCGCACGACCCGGATGTGCATGCTCACGGCGGCCCGCGGATGTGCGGCCCGCCGGTCCAGCGCAATCCAAACCTCGTGCGGCAGCTGTGTCCCGATTTCATGGAAACGCAGGGCCGACAGCAGGCAGACCACTCCCTTGGGGATCAGCTTGGCCGCCTGCGCCAGCCCGAGGTGTGCCGTTTCGGGCACGGAAGCCGTTATGTACAGGCCATGCCCCGCTCGCACCAGAAACCCTTCCTCACAGAGCCGTCCCAGATACTTCGCGGGAATGCCAAGCGGAGCCAGATCGCGGGTGCGCAGAATTCCGGATTTCTTCACGAGCATCCGGAGCTGGTCCATTTTGGTTTCATTCCGCTTCATGTCCATAAGTATAGACAGAAAAATATAAATGTCAATAGAAT
>CAIXUF010000668.1 GCA_903922535.1 Candidatus Hydrogenedentota bacterium | reverse complement strand
TAGACTGTAAAGACATTCGAGGCTTCCAGGATCCGCCCGATCGGCTCGGCCGCGAACTCATTTCAAGAATCACCGGTGAAACGGGGATGGGCTACTACATTATCCGTCTCACGCTGGCTGACGGCAGGTCGATCGGCTATTTTTGTGAGTCCACTTACCTGGACTTCCCGCAGTGGCCCAAGGGCATAACGCCGGAAATGGTGGTAGACATTACGCCTTACGAACATAACCAAAGATACCCCGGGGACGAGGATTTTCAGATAGAGGCCCGTCCAATCTCTGTCTGCCGGTTCAGGCCTTAGACTGTGCGTCTTCCACTGTTTTCTCTGCGTCTCTGTGTCGAAAAAGAAGAACAGAGGTTTACTGAATGCTCATGCCGCTGGAGATCGCCTCCAGGGCTTTCTGCGGCGAGGCTGCGCCGAAGTGAATGTCGTACTGCTGGCCGCAGACCAGAACCAGGTGCAGCGACTTGAGGATCAGGAACTTGCGGGTGATGGCGGCCTGGCGAATGTCCTTGATGGGGATCCACAGTTGCTGGTCCAGCGTTTGGTGGGCTTGCCTGCCATTGCTCAGATCGGCTGCGGCGTTTTCCTGAAGGGCAAGCCCCGCGTCAAAACAAACGTTTCGATTGGTGACGTGGAGCTTGCCGACGACTTTGGCCGCACTGGGCCCCTGGCCGCCCATATAGACCGCCCAGGAACCGATAATCTCTTCGCCGGGTGAAAGCCATTGCGGTTGCATACTCTATCTCCGGTAAAAGAACAGACAACCGTTTGCCATGTCGCACCATGTTATCGAACACAGTGTCTCTTGCATCATGCACTTTGTCGAGCATCATTACGGAAAACAGGCGGTGTTGATTACGACACAGAGGGGCGGAGAAAACTGAGAGAAAGAGAAAACCTCTTCATCAGAAGCTTTGTCTTCTCCACTGTTTTCTCTGCGTCTCTGTGTCGGCGCGGCGTCTCTGTTTCCGGTTGCCGGGTCTGTCGTCAGGGACACGCACAACGGAGTTGTGCGTGGCACCCATCTTACGCCGTCCCTGTTCCCGATTCCTTGTTCCCGGTTCCCGCTGCCCCATTGACCGGGGGCAGTTCCAACTCGCCGCTTCCGAAGTTGAACGACCTGCGAATCTTTTCCGTGCGGGCGCAGGGGACGATCGTGTAGTTGAGGCGCTCCTTGTCGTGGGGCGCCTGCTCTTTGGCCAGCTTCACCCATGCGCCGTTCATGCCGTTGACGAACAGCGTCGTCGTCAGCGACTTGGTCCACCAGAACGATTTCAGCGTCCGCTTGAGCACCCAGTGCTGAGTGGCGGCCGCCTGGCGGAGTTCGTAGATCGTCTCGTCCAGCCGCTGGGCGGTCATCTTGGCGGGCTTGAAGACGGTCTCGATGAACGTGTAGCGTTCCCAGTCCTTGGGATAGTTCGTCGCGGTCAGGCGGCCTTCAGCTTTGAGCTTTTCGTAAAGGTTCGTGCCCGGCAGCGGCGTCATGTTGGTGATCTGGATGATGTCGACGCCAAGCTGCACGGCCTTGAGGGCGGTATCGGCTACGGTATTCTCGTCGTCCTCGTCCGAGCCGATCACGAAGCCGCCGAAAACAGCAAGCCCGGCCTTGTGGAATCCGTCGACGTGCTCCTTGTAGCGGTCGAGCAGTTTGACGTTGAGGCCTTTCTTCCAGCCGGCCAGCGCCTTGGGATTGAACGACTCGATGCCCACGAGCATGGCGCGGCAGCCGGCCTTATACGCCAGCCTGAGCCCTTCGACGTCGGCGCCCATGTTGAGGCTGGTCTGGCTGAACCACAGCTTGCTCTTGCCGTGCTTGATGATGGCTCGCAGGAGCTCTTTGGCCCAGGCCGCGTGCTGAGGGCCTACGCCGTAAAAATTGTCGTCGACCACGAAGATGAACTTGCGGTCGGTGCTGTTCCACTCTTCGATGATCTTGCCGATGTCGCGGCGGCGGATGTCGCGCCCGTTGAAGCGGGTCACCGAGCAGTAGTCGCAGCCGATCGGGCAGCCGCGCGAGGTCTGGATGCACGCCACATCGTAACGCCCGTTGAGCGGGTGCAGGCCCTGGGCGGCTGAGCCAATGTCGCCCGACATGTCGGAAAAATGTCCGTCGTAGCGCTTTTGGAGCTTGCCGGCTTGGGCGTCGAGAAGAATCT
>CAIXUF010000667.1 GCA_903922535.1 Candidatus Hydrogenedentota bacterium | reverse complement strand
CCACGCAATACACCCTATCGGGCAACGCCAATTGGTCGGCGATCAAAGCCTCCATCGCCAACTACTGGATGATCAAGGCCGGTGGGGCCTACACACTGACGCTGGATGAAGACCCTGCACTCACGAACATCGGCTTCGAGGGCAACGGGCAAAGCGGCCTGATAGCCATAGGGACGCCATCGACAGTCACCTTGAACGGCTGGGCACTCTCGCCCTACAACGTCGCCTGCCTGACCATCGGCACCGGCAAAACGGTGACGGGGCCGGTGACGGCGTATGGGTGCATAAGTTCCACGTCGCATCCATGCATTTCTATTAGCAGTGGTGGAGCACTTGGGAGTGGAGTTGGATACGGGGGGACCGGTGCATCTAACCGTGGAATCCTAGTCAATTCGGGAGCATTGTTAACTACTGGAGTAGGATTCGGCTCTAATTCCACACAGGACGTTCAGGGCATAAATGTCCTTGCCGGATCAACTGCTGGAACCATTACCGGCACAGGTGGCACCGCTGGCACAATCGCCTATGGTGCATCCATCGCCGGCTCCGTCACCACGGTCATCGGCTACGGTGCTCCCTCGACAGTCGCCTGCCCCGGCGTGAATCTGGCGGCTACCAACACGGTGACGAATGTGACTGGGACGGGTGGGGGATTTGCGGGGGCGACGGGAGTCAATATTACATCGGGGAGTGCTGCAAATGTGACGGGAACCGGAAGCGCTACGGTTGCGGCTGTCGGTGTAATCGTTTCGTCAGGCGTCTCTATAACAAATGCTACATGCACCGCCGGGGGTGCATTTGGCGCAAATGGACTCCTGCTGTCCGTTGATTCTGTTATTGCGAATATCACAGCGGCTGGCAGTTCAACAGCCGGCACTCGCGGCTGCTACAACAATGGCGGAGTGATTCGTGGTGGAACGGCTACGGGGGGAACGGTCAGCAACAGTCCGGGGATCGTAAATTATGGAAGCTGTTACAACGTGGTTTGTTCAGGGAATACCGCTGGGGCTTACGGACTGGCCAATTACGGCATGGTAGTGCTGGACGCGCGTAATCTCAGCGGCTATGCGGTTTCAAGGCCCGATGCCGCAGGAGTAATGATCCTCTTCGGCGGCACTTCCCAAACCGCCATCACCGGAACT
Organism: Candidatus Hydrogenedentota bacterium; assembly: GCA_903922535.1. Next base: position 2,304 of record CAIXUF010000667.1, on the reverse strand, counting down.
GCCGGCATCATCCGCTTCATCCCGACAGCCGCACAGACTCAATCCGGCGTAGCGGTGCTGGAAGAAACTGGAACTGGGCCGGCACCGGGCTTCCTACGCAAAATGACGGACGGTTAATATGCCTACACCACGATACATTCAACCAGCGGCGGGCGTGTGCTACTTCACGGCGAGGTGCTACTCTGCGGCCGGTCCTGTTGTTACCGGGATCAGTAGTGCCACTGCCGGATTGACCGTGGTGCTCACCGCAACCGACCGCTCGCAAGTTTCCTACAGCGGGGCAAATCTGGAAGCGATGGTAGGAACTCTGGCAGTGCCGACAATACCGACAACCGGGAAGTGCGGAGTCGGCGAGGCGGGCAATGGCGCATACGTGTTCACCGTCAACGGCGTGCAGAGCAAAACGAACGTAGCGGGCATCGCGAGGCTGGAGATCACGGACACGGCGGGAAACTTCTATGCGGTGGACCCGGTGGATACCGGGGCGATTGTAACCGTGCCCGACACGCAAAAGGTGGACGTTAACACGATCAAAACCAACCCCGTGGTAAACGCGGGAACGTACACCTTCCCGGTCAATGCGACGGGCGCGAGCACAACGAATATCACGGGCGGAACGATTACCACCGTCACCAACCTGACCAACCTGCCGACTATCCCGGCGAACTGGATCACGGCGGCGGGGATCAACGCTGCGGCACTCAACGGCAAGGGTGACTGGAGCACGTTGACGCAGACGCAGGTGAGTGGCGGGGCGTATGCGATGAACAGCCCTGCCTACATCGCAGACCTCAAGACGAAACTCAACGCCATCCCACCCCGGCTCGCTGTGTTCCTTGCCGCCCTGCAAAATGCAGCGACAACCCAAGTGCCCATCGTCATCATCGGGGACTCCACCGGCGAAGGCTACGCGGCTACAGACCAGCGCAATACCGGATGGGCGTATAAGCTCAAGACGGCTTTGCAGGCCATCTATGGCAACGGCGGGCTAGGCTTCCTTGGCGGGCACCGCTCAGACCTGTATACGTTCGCGGGATCGTGGACGCCTTACACCACGTTTGGCCCGGATGATTCGTACAGCACGAACGCCAGCAGCATCGTCACGCTCTCAGCCCAGACCTGCTCATCTTTCCAGGTGATCGTATCGAGTGTCACCACCTTTGATGCGAGTGTTGACGGAGGGGCATACCAGACCTATTCGACGGCCGCATTCGGCACGTCGATTCACCGCATGGGCACCGTTGCCTGTGGATCGCTGGGAAGTCACACGCTCGCCATTCGCGGACCATCATCGGGCAACCTGCATTTCTTTGGCGTAGTGCCAGTCATCGGCACAAGCGGCGTAGTGGTTCACAATCTCGCAATCACCGGAACGGCCGCCCCGAACTGGACCGGCACGCGAGTTGCCCTGTGCCCCGGACTGGCACCAAAGCTGTGGATCATCTCGTTAGGGATCAATGACGCTGGATTGATTGACGCGATGAACGCTTCAGAGCCCGACGTGGCGACGTTCACAACGTACTATCAGAGCATCGTCACCCAGGCCCTTGCCAGTGGCGCAAGCGTGCTGCTGATGAACGAACAGCCCACCTATCGCACAGGCACGGGCAGTTCGGATGCAGTGCAGGCGGCCGTGCTGGCGATGGCAAACAGCAACGGCGTGGCGTATGTCAACATCACCGACCTGTGGCCGAGCTACACGATTGCGGCAGCGGCAGGACTGATGGCAGATACGTTGCACCCGAACAATGCCGGGCACCTGCTCATCTCGCAACAGATGCTCGCCAGCATGATCGTCAACACGGACCTGCTGAGGACCAATGCAATTGACTCGCCCAATGCGGTGACGGCACAGGGGAATGTGTCCACGATGCTGGCGGTCAAGCCGGACTACAAGCCGAGCGTTGCCAGTGACGGGAAGGTTGCGGCCGATGTGAAGGCATACACGGTACAGCCCAGTCCCGCCGACATGGCCACGGCGACGAACCAGGGGACGATGGCGGCGGCGATTGCGGCGGTTCCGGCAGGCATACTGACAACACCCGCCAACAAACTGGCCACGGACGCCACTGGCAAAGTTACGACGAGCAACCCATCGGCGGCTATAACAAAGATCACCGTCACCGAGGGCGGTCAAGTGAGCGTGGAGTAGGCGTTTGTTTGGGGAGTAAGGCATGGTCATGGAAGCACCAAGACCGCAAGTACCGCCAGTAGAGGATGCGTATCGCGTTGAGCTCCCCCCGCTTGTCTGGATTGACCGCTTCGGCAACGCGGTAGCCGTAGAGCCCCTGGGGCATTTTGTGG
>CAIXUF010000666.1 GCA_903922535.1 Candidatus Hydrogenedentota bacterium | reverse complement strand
TTCATCCTCGCCAAACAGCGGCCCGACGGCATTCTGGAGGCATGGTACGGCGACGGCAATTCCGCGAGAACAATGATGATGTACGCGATGTACCTGACCCAGGGCATCACGGCGGCGCCATGGCGGAAAGACATGAACTTGGGCGCCGTTCCTGACGGCCAGGGTGGCCTGGTCATATCGATGGCGGCGGACTGGGCATGGGACGGAATGCTTCGCTTTGATCGTCCCCGACATAAAGACTACTTCCACATGCCCATAGATTACCCGCGCATCAACCAGTTCCCCGAATGGTACACCGTCGAAGAGGAGACGAAGTACATTCTGACACTCCCCGGCGGCGAGGAGAAGCAGGTTACGGGCGCCGATCTGTGGAACTACCCCCTGCATCTTGAGCCGGGCAGCAGTGTTTCGTTCCGACTCCGACCCGCTCAACCCCAGGCAAAGACAGCCCCTGCCGATGCCTGTCCCGGGGACTGGCGCGCGTTGCGCTGCACCGCAAAGGACAACGACGCGCTCGTCGCATGGCAGAACAGGGTACGCTCGGAACTGTTGAAGGTTCTCCGGATCGAGGACCTCATGCAAGATCACTCCAACCACGTTCCAAGTGCCCGTGTCACGGGCGAATCGCAGGAGGAGCGGTACACAAAACGGGAGATGATGCTTGAATGCAGCCCGGGACATGAAGTTCCCGTGATACTGACCCTTCCCAAAGACGCGGTGGGCCAGCAACTTCCCGCCGTAGTCTGCATTCCGGGTCACTCCACGGACGCCGCGAAGCTCTTTGACGGTGATGAAAGGTACAAGCGTTACGCCCATGAACTGGCTGGACGCGGCTTTGTGACCCTCACGATGAACGTGGGACAGCACGCGCTTCGCGAAAACACGCGCACGCTCATGGGCGAGCGGCTGTATGACCTTGTGCGCGGTGTCGACTATCTTGCCGCACTACCCGAGGTGGACCCGTCGCGCATGGGATGCGCAGGCCTGTCGCTGGGTGGGGAAATGAGCATGTGGCTCGGGGCCATCGACACGCGGATGCGCGCCACGGTGAGCGCCGGCTTCCTGACATACATGAATCAACTGGAGAAGAACCACTGCATGTGCTGGAAAGAGGACGGCCTGCGCGAACTCGTTGACTTTCCGGACATTTACTCCCTGATTGCGCCCAGACCGCTTTTGTGCCAGATTGGCGAAAAAGAGCCGCCAAACCAGTTCAATCCGGTATTGGCAAAACGCGCATTCTCCGAACTCAAATGCGCCTATGACGCCGCAGGCGCTTCAGAGCACGCGCAACTGGTGCTTCATGCGGGGGCGCACGAAATTGATCTTCCGGGCCTGACGTTTTTTCTTGCAGGCGCTTTGGGTACAATTCCCGAGGCGCATTAGCAAAGTCAGTTGTCCGTCATGGTGTCCGTACCCGGATGCGGGAGACTGGTGATGAGCAGAGCCAAACTGGATCCCAGAGCGATGGAAGACTGGCAGATCGCGGCCGCTTCCGAAGCGCACATGAAAACGGTTTATCAGCTTGCGGAGGAAATGGGCGTCGAGCAGCGCGAACTGCTTCCCTACGGCCATTTTGTGGCGAAGCTCGATTTCATCCGCATTCTGGAACGGCTCAAGGACCGTCCGACAGGCAAATACGTTGAGGTCACCGCAATCACACCGACGCCGCTGGGCGAGGGGAAATCCACCTCGACCATGGGCCTCGTGCAGGGATTGGGACGACTTGGAAGACGGGCCATGGGAACCATCCGCCAGCCTTCCGGCGGGCCGACCTTCAACATCAAAGGATCGGCGGCAGGGGGCGGCCTGAGCCAATGCGTTCCCCTTTCGGAGTTCAGTCTTGGACTGACCGGGGACATCGACAGCATCAACAACGCGCACAACCTGGCCATGGTTGCGCTCACCTCGCGCCTCCAGCACGAATTCAACTACGGCGACAAGACCCTGTCCGACAAACGCCTGAGCCGCGTGAACATTGACCCGCGAAATATCGCCATGGGCTGGACCATTGACTTTTCGGCGCAGGCCCTCCGCGAGATCATTGTCGGCATCGGCTCGAAGATGGACGGATTCATGCTGCGGTCCGGCTTTCAGATCACCGTGTCCTCGGAGGTGATGTCCATTCTTGCGGTGGCGACAAGCCTTCGCGATCTCCGTGAACGCATGGGGCGTATTGTCGTGGCCTTCGACAAATCGGGAAAGCCCGTCACGACGCACGACCTGGAAGTGGACGGTGCCATGACCGCCCTGATGTACCGGGCCATCAACCCCAACCTGATGCAAACCCTGGAAGGGCAGCCCGTCCTGGTGCACGCGGGACCTTTCGCCAACATTTCCATTGGACAATCCTCTGTCGTTGCGGACTTGCTTGGGTTGCAACTCACGGACTACCTCGTGACCGAAAGCGGATTTGGCGCGGACATTGGTTTCGAAAAGTTCTGGAACCTGAAATGCCGCATGAGCGGACTTGTCCCAAACTGCTCCGTCATTGTGGCCACGGTGCGTGCGCTCAAGATGCACGGCGGCGGTCCCTCTGTTGTCCCTGGAAAGCCGCTGGACCCGGTCTACACCGACTCCCGGCCGGACCTGGTGGAAAAGGGCATTTCCAACCTTGTCGCCCATGTCGAAACCGTGAAGAAGAGTCTCGTGCGTCCCGTGATTTGCCTGAACCATTTCCCCACCGACTCCCCGGATGAACTCGCCGTTGTGCGCCGTGCGGCGCAGTCCATGGGCGTGCCCCTGTCCGTGTCGACCCATTGGGCCGACGGCGGCGATGGCGCACGCGAACTCGCCGAAATGGTCATTAACCAATGCGGACAACCCTCCAAATTCCGACTGCTCTACGAGGACGACCTCAGTATCAAGGACAAGATTTCCCGCATAGCGAGCGAGGTCTATGGTGCGGCGGGCGTTTCCTACACGGCCCAGGCGGAAGGTAGGCTCGCCGCACTGCAGGCCGATCACACCCTGAACCATCTCAGCGTTTGCATGGTAAAGACCCATCTGAGTCTGTCCCACGATCCCTCCCTCAAGGGCCGCCCCAGGGACTGGATACTTCCCGTCCGCGATGTGCTGGTCTACCACGGCGCGGGACTGATCGTCCCGGTCTCAGGGGACATCAAGCTCATGCCC
>CAIXUF010000665.1 GCA_903922535.1 Candidatus Hydrogenedentota bacterium | reverse complement strand
TCGAGGTCATTGCCCAGACCTGGTCGGAGCACTGCAAGCACAAGATTTTCAGCGCCGTCATTGAGTACACCGACGAGAGCGGCGAGATGCGCGAGATTGACGGACTGTTCAAGTCCTACGTGAAGGCGACCACCGAAACCGTGTCCAAGCGCGTCGACTGGCTCGTCAGCGTGTTCGAGGACAACGCGGGCATCATCAAGTTCGACGAGAACCACAACTTCGCGCTCAAGGCCGAGACACACAACAGTCCGTCGGCGCTGGACCCCTACGGCGGCGCCATGACCGGCATTGTCGGCGTCAACCGCGATGTGCTTGGCGCGGGCCTCGGCTGCCAGTGCATCTTCAACACCGACGTGTTCTGTTTCGCCTCGCCGTTCTACGAGGGCGAGATTCCGGCGCGCCTGCTCCATCCGCGGCGCGTGCTGCGCGGCGTGCATTCGGGCGTGCGCGACGGCGGCAACCAGAGCGGCATCCCCGACATCAACGGTGCGATCGTGTTCCACGAACGTTTCCTGGGCAAGCCGCTGGTCTTCTGCGGCACGGGGGGGCTCATCCCCACCGCGACGGCCGGGCGGCCCAGTCATGAAAAGGCCGCGCTCCCTGGCGACCTCATCGTCATGACCGGCGGGCGCATCGGCAAGGACGGCATCCACGGCGCCACCTTCTCCTCGGAAGAGCTGCACGAGGGATCGCCCGCCACGGCCGTGCAGATCGGCGATCCGATTACACAGAAGAAGATGGCCGACTTCCTCATCGAGGCGCGCGATCTGGGCCTGTTCACCTGCATCACCGACGACGGCGCGGGCGGCCTGTCCTCCAGTGTCGGCGAAATGGCGCGCGCGTCCGGCGGCGCCGAAATTCATCTCGACAAGGCCCCGCTCAAGTACGCCGGGCTCGCCCCCTGGGAGATCTTCCTGTCCGAGGCTCAGGAGCGCATGACGCTCTCGGTGGCACCGGACAAGATTGACACATTCATGGATCTGGCCCGCCGCCGCGAGGTGGAGGCCACCGTGCTCGGCACCTTCAACGACACGGGCCGGCTCGAATGCTGGTTCGAGGGCAAACTCGCCGGCTCGCTCGATATGAACTTCCTGCACGAGGGCCTGCCGCGCATGCGGTTGCAGGCAAAGCTCACCCCCCCCGCGCCCGCGTCCGAAATCAGCGTGGAGTCCGACGACCTCGCCGCCGATCTCAAGGGGGTGCTCGGTTCGCTCAACGTGTGCAGCAAGGAAAGCTTTGTGCGCATGTACGACCACGAGGTGCTCGGCCAGAGCGTGCTCAAGCAGTTTCAGGGCGTCGCCAATGACGGCCCCGGCGACGCGGGCGTCATCCGGCCCGTGGCCGGATCGAAGCGCGGCATCGCGGTGTCCTGCGGCATCGCGCCCAAGTATGCCGACCTCGACGCCTACTCCATGATGGCCTGCGCCATCGACGAGGCGGTGCGCAACCTGGTTTGCGTGGGCGCGCGGCCCGGCATGATTGCCGGTCTCGACAACTTCTGCTGGCCCGACCCGGTGCAGAGCGAAAAGACCCCCGACGGTGCCCACAAGCTGGCCCAGCTCGTGCGCGCCTGCGAGGCGCTTTACGACCTGTGTGTCGCCTATGACATCCCGCTCATCAGCGGGAAGGACAGCATGAAGAACGACTACAAGATCGGCGACACGAAGATTTCGATCCCCCCGACCGTGCTGTTCACTGCCGCGGCGATCATCGAGGACGTGACGCGCGTCGCCACCATGGACGCCAAGCGCGCCGGCGACTATGTCTACATTGTCGGCGAGACGCGCGATGAACTGGGCGGCAGCGAGTACGCCGCCCTGCGCGGTCTGTCCGGCGGCACGGCGCCGCAGGTGAGCCCGCTGGGCGCGCGCGCCATGTACGAGCGCCTGCACAAGGCCATCACCGGCGGCCTCGTGGCCTCCTGCCACGACTGCTCCGACGGCGGCCTCGGCGTGGCGCTGGCCGAGTCTGCCTTCGCCGGCGGGCTGGGCATGGACGTCGACCTTGCCGACATCGGCGTGGAAAGAGCCGTGTCCGCCCTGTTCAGCGAGTCCCAGAGCCGTTTCGTCGCGACGATAAACTCCGGCAACCTGCTGGCCTTCGAGGCCGTCATGACCGGCAGCCCGATCCAGCGCGTGGGCATCGTGACCGAAGAGCCCGTGCTCCGTGTCGAATGCCCCGGCGGCATCCACGTCGAGGCCCCCATCGCCGAACTCAAGGCCGCGTGGAAAGCGCCGCTGGCCTGGTAGAGAAAACACATCTTTGCGCCCCGCTGCGTTTGTGCGGGGCCATTTGAGGATCTGAACATGCCTGCAAGAGCGATTGTCCTGACCGGATTCGGAATCAACTGCGACAATGAGACGCAGCGCGCGCTGGAGCGCGCCGGCGCGGAGGCGCGGAGGGTGCACCTCAACGACATCGCCGCCGACCCGGCGATGCTCGACGGATACCACATCCTCGCCATTCCGGGCGGGTTCTCCTTCGGCGACCATGTGGCGTCGGGCAAGATCCTCGCGAACCGCCTGCGCGGCAAGCTGGGCGGCCCGATCCTCAAGTTCGTCGCCGACCGCAAACTGGTCATCGGCATCTGCAACGGCTTCCAGGTAATGGTGAAGATGGGCATCCTGCCGCTTTTCGAGGGCGAGTTCAAACAGGAAGTCACGCTGGCGTGGAACGACACCTGCCGCTTTGAAAACCGCTGGGTGAAACTGCGCACCGCGCCCGGCACCAAATGCGTGTGGCTCAAGGGCATGGACACGCTGGAGGTGCCCGTGCGCCACGGCGAGGGCAAGTTCATCGTCAAGGACGACGCCGTCATGGACCGGCTCCGGGCCAACGGCCAGATCGCCCTGCGCTACGTCAGGCCAGACGGCAGCCCGGCCAATGGCGAGTTTCCCTTCAACCCCAACGGCGCGGCCGATGACGTCGCGGGCATCTGCGATCCGTCCGGGCGCATCTTCGGCCTCATGCCGCACCCGGAGGCGTTCCAAGACCCGACCAACCACCCCAACTGGACGCGCATGGAGAACCTGCCCGAGGAGGGCATGGGACTGCGGGTGTTCCGGAATGCCGTGGCCTATGTGCAGGAGGAACTGCTCTGATGAACCGGCTCGACCATGTGGCGTTGCAGGTGGCGGACCTTGATCGGGCCATCGACTTCTATACGCGCACGCTCGGGCTGCGGTTCATGTTCCGTGAACTGGATGAAGAGCATCATGAGGCCTTCGCCTATCTGGAACTGGAGGGTGGCAATCTGGAACTGCTCCAGATGCTTGACGGGCAGAACCAGCCCGTGCCTTACAGCCCGCCGAAACCTGAACCGCCCTATTGTCCGCATGTCGCTCTCGGCGTTGACGATCTGGACGCGATGCTGGCCACGCTCGCGCAGGCGGACATTCCGCTGCTCAAAGGACCGCTGGCGATTCCGGGCAAGGTGCGCTGGTGTTACATGGCCGACCCGGACAACAGTGTGATCGAATTCGTACAGTGGCTTTGAGGAGGGGGCTTCCGCAAACATAAAACTAAGAGGCCTGATACGCTAACGCACCAGGCCTCCGCGGAAGGAGAAACGCCACATATGGCTCTGACCTGCATGATTATAGCATGACCGGCCAATACCCGCAATACAAATCTGCCGATTCAGTGCCGGAACACATAGCAATACAAACAGATGTAAACTAATGCTTAAGGCCGCATTAGTACGTTTGTTTTTGTTGGTTTATAGCGCCAGTACGGGGGCACCCAAGTCGGCGGCCACGGTGGCCACGTCCTCACGGCAGGTGAAGAGCAGCACCTGATGCCGTCCCCCCACATCGCGCAGCAGCTCCATGGCGGCACGCAGTCGCTGGTCGTCGTAGTTGGCAAAGGGGTCGTCAAACAGCATGGGCACGGACTCGCGATCACTGCACAGGAACTGCACGAGGGCGATGCGCAGGGAGAGATAAAGCTGGTCGAGCGCGCCCTTGCTCAGATTCTTCTCCGAGGAGGTTGGCCCCGCCGTTTTGAGGCTGATGCGGAAGTCAGGGCCGATGGCGAGATCGCCATGGACTCCGCCGGTAACATGGCGCAGACAGGCGGACGCCCCGCGGGCCACGATGGGCGCGATGCGCGCATGCCGTGAAACGGCCACATCCTCAATGACTGCAAGCGCCTGCGCGGCGGCCTCAAATTCCAGCTCCAATGCGCGGACCGCGCACTCGACGGCGGTGCGGTCTTCCTCGATCTCGCTGGGGGATCGGTGCCCGCCGCCCTTTTCCGCCACAGCCAGCGCCAGCGCGTGCATTTCCTGGCGGACCGCCTCGGTCTCGGCGGTGACGCGGAGCAGGGCGGCCTCCAAAGCCTCCAGCGTGTCGGCGGGAGCCTCCGCCTCCGCCTCGATGGCGGCACGGTGCAGGTCGGCCAGCGTGCCGCCCTCCAGCAGTCCGGCCAGTTGCTCCTCCAGCGCCACGCGGGTCTCCTGCAGGCTGCGGTATTCACGCGCCTTCTCGGTGCGCTCCTGCCACTCGTCCACGGAGGCCACACCCGCCGTCTCCATCAGTTCCTCAAGCTGCCTGCGGCGGCTCAGTTCCTCGGCGCGCTCCTCCATGAGCAGGTTCTGCGCCGCGTCCGCCTGTTCGCGAAGCAGTCCAAGGCGGCTGATGCGGGCCTGGCGCTGGGCGGTGTACTCCCCATAGGCGCGCAGCGCGGCCAGCGTGTCGGGCATGTCCCGCTCTTCGGCAAAGCCGCCCTCGCGCATGGTGCCGCGGATTTTCACCTCGGCCAGCGCCAGCGCGTCCTGCGTCGTGTCCAGCGCCTCGCGCAG